>JBATHL010000237.1:0-2596 GCA_049666745.1 Gammaproteobacteria bacterium | reverse complement strand
GCCCAGGGCAACCTCGTTGTCGGGGGGCTCGGTGTAGAAGGCGCCGATGGTTCGTCGGTCACTGTCAACGTGCCGAGCGTGGGACGCATACCCGGCGGCGGCAGTATCGAACGTGAAATCGAAAATCCCTTTGCTTCCGGTGACAAGATAACGCTGAATTTGAAACGTGCCGATTTCACTACCGCCAAACGTCTCGCGGACACCATCAATCAGATTCTCGGGCCCAACAACGCGCATGCGAAGGATAGCGTAACGGTCGCGATTAATGCGCCAAAAGAAATCTCACAGCGGGTCGGATTCATGTCCTTTATTGAAAACCTCGAATTCCAGCCCGGTGAAGCACCTGCGAAGGTAATCGTCAATTCACGCTCCGGTACGGTTGTTATCGGCAACCATGTCAAGGTTTACGCCGCCGCGGTATCGCATGGCAATTTGATCGTTACCATCACCAACACCACGGATGTTAGTCAACCGGGTCCGTTCAGCCGTCGGGGAACAACGGCTGAAAACGTGCAGTCGGATATCGCGGTCACGGAAGAAAACAACCGCATGTTCCGCTTTCCCAAGGGTGTGACCCTGAGTGAAATCGTACGTGCGGTAAACCAGGTGGGTGCGTCGCCCGGTGATCTGGTTGCAATCCTGGAATCGCTCAAGCAGGTCGGGGCACTCAGCGCCGATTTGATCGTGATCTAATCAGGACGCGACCATGTCGATTTCCAATCAGACAGATTTCTTCCTTGATTTTCAGCAGTTTAAAGATCTGAAAGTGCAGGCGCGCGGACACTCTGATGACGCTGCAAGCGCGGTTGCGCAGCAGTTTGAAGGTTTGTTTGTACAGCAGATGCTGGCGGCGATGCGCTCTGCAGCGAAAATCGATAGCGGTCAAGACAGCTCATACATGGACTTTTACCAGGACATGTACGACAAGCAACTGGCGCAAACCGTTGCCGGGCAGGAACGTCTCGGGTTTTCCAGGCTGATCCTGCGACATATGCCTGGTCGGGAGTCTGGCGAGGTCGAGAATACCGGGGCGGTCGAACCCGCTGCGAATCTCGAATATATCAAACCCTCGACAAAATCCGCTGCCGGCCTGGAGATGATTAACCCCTCGATAAAACCGGCTCCGCATGAGGCGGATAGCGAAATTACTGTCGCTGACGCTGCGGTCTTAGCGACCTCAAAGTCTCCGGTGGTAGTAAGCCGGGTGGTTGCGGATGATTTTGCCGAGGTCGACCGTATGGAACGCGTCAACAGTGGCTGGCAAAGCGCCGACCATTTTATTGCCGACATCCTGCCGCAGGCACAATCCGCCGCGAAATCCCTGGGTGTCAGCGCCGAGCTGCTGCTGGCCCAATCGGCCCTGGAAACCGGTTGGGGCAAGCATACGATTAAATTTGCCGATGGTCGCAGTAGTAACAACCTGTTCGGTATCAAGGCCGGAGCCGACTGGCAGGGCGATTCGCTGCAGAAGACATCGCTCGAACATCAGGACGGAATATTGCAAAACCGGGTATCGAGCTTTCGCGCTTATGCCACGCCGGCGCAAAGCCTCGCCGATTACGTTGACTTCATCAAGACCAATCCTCGTTATCAGCAGGCCTTGCAGCATGCGGGTGACGATCAGGCCTATATCAGGGAAATTCACAATGCAGGCTATGCCACCGATCCGCTGTACGCTGATAAAATCATTGGCATACTCAATGGTGAGACCCTGCAACGTACGCTGGCCGGCCTGAATCCAGGAGTAACAGACCATGCCTGATATGCTAAACACCGCGGTCAGCGGCTTACTGTCCTTTCAGCGCGCGCTCAGCACCACCAGTCATAATGTCGCTAACGTCAATACGCCGGGCTACAGCCGGCAGACGGTAGAGTTTGACACCAATAACCCCTCGTTTTTTGGCGGTAGCTTCTATGGCAATGGCGTGCGCGTAGAATCGGTAGCGCGCTCATACGATCAGTTCCTGACCCTCGAGGTGCGCGATACCACGTCTACCTATGCACGCGCCGACCGGTTCAGCGAGCTAACAGCGCATATTGACGATGTACTGGCCGACCCAAAAGGGGGGATTAGCTCGATACTGGCGGATTTCTTTGCTTCAGTGCAGGATGTGGCCGATGATCCGGCGTCGAGTACGGCACGTTATGCGATGATCAACACTGCCCAAACCCTGGCCAGCCGCTTCCAGAGTATCGATCGTCGCTTCGAGGAACTGGCGCAAAACACCAGGACCGATGTTCGCGACACGGTCGATGAAATCAATTCTCTGGTAACACAGATCCGTGATCTCAACATCAGCCTGAACGAAATTGCGCCATCTGCGGTATCGAGCCAGCAGGCGGCGGATTTACTCGATCGACGTGATTCGCTGCTCGATCAACTCGCGCAAAAAGTTGATATTACCGTTATCGATGAGCGCGAAAATAACCTGTCGATCTTCATCGGCAACGGTCAGACAGTGCTCAATGGTGTCGAGGCTTTTGCGCTAAGCACCCAACCCGATGTTAGCGACCCGACGCGGGATGTGATCGCCTACAACGGCCTGATTACGGTTTATGACATCAGCGCCAACCTGTCCGGTGGTGAGCTCGGCGG
>JBATHL010000236.1:0-2001 GCA_049666745.1 Gammaproteobacteria bacterium | reverse complement strand
TTGTAATGCTTGTCATAGCTATACACCTCTTGGTTGGTAGATTGGTATCTACAAAAAATCTGAAGATCGAAATGATCTTCCCCTGGCGCTTCTCGAATACCTGTACGAAAAACTCCAATCCGGATTGATGAGTAGCTACTATCTCCTGGTTCAGGTAGCGAACGGAGCGTAGAAACGGTTTGTCAACTACGTGATCTGTACAAACCTGTTTTCGATCTAATTCTCGGCGAACTCCGGCCATAAATTTGATCGCCTCTCACCCATATATCTAATGCGCGAAGGAATTGACCCTATATGTTCAGGCACAGGCCCCAACTGCTGAATCACGTCCTGATATAACGCCCGTCTGGAACATGGATTCGCCAAAGAACACCCGCTTATCGGTATCCCGGGAGGCTGCAGGGAATGCCCTGGCCAAACCGTCTAAGCACTGAAATCTGGCCAAAATTGTAACCATGCATCGTCATAAAACGGCTTTTATTGCGTAAACGAATCGTAAAAAACACCCGGCCCGCGCGCTCTGCAGGGTTTTTCGATGTTTACTCTATTTTTCGGTTATGATATTTGCTCGGCACAGGTTACAGGCATAGTAATCACATTTTCGAAGCAGCGCTGTTAGATCCGCCCTGCCTTTTGTCGCGGCAAGCCAACGACGTCAGGCGAGTCTGCCCCCGGGATGGAAGAAGCTGCAGGCGCCAGGATTTCAGCTATCGGACTAGAAATGAGGAAAAGTACAATTGACAAGGTCTCGTTGCTGGGCGATTTTCGCCTGCACACGACCAATGATGAGGATGTCGCCATCAGGGGGAAAAAGAATGCGGCACTTCTCGCCAGCATTCTGTTAGAACCCGCAAAGCGCATCAAGCGGGGCGATGCCCAGGCCTTACTCTGGAGTCAAAGATCGCCAGATCAGGCCAAAGCCAGCTTGCGCCAAAGCCTGAGCGAATTACGCGAGCAACTTGGCAGCTTTTCCAATGTTGAACTCATTACCAACCGGCTTGAAATTTCCCTCGCACTGAATGCGATAGAACTCGATGTCGAGGAAATTATTGGCGTTGCCGCAAGTGACAATGTTAAGGATAAAATCCGTTTCGCCGATCACTGCGAAGGTGAATTTTTAAAAGGTTTGAAAATCCTCGACCCGGCCTTCGAGGACTGGGTTTATTCACGCCGGCTACACTACAGTGATATCTACCAGGGCATCCTGCAAGATCTGCTTAACGAGCTTGATCCGAGAGACGATGCGCAGGAAATGAAACACGTCGCCTACAAGCTGCTCGAATCGGACATTTGCTCGGAAGTCGCGCATATGGGTCTGATGAAGTGTCACTTCCATGAAGAGGGAGGCAAGGCCAAAGCCATTCGACAATACCGCTTGTGCTGTGATCTGTTGCAAAAGGAAATCGATACGACGCCATCACAGGAGCTGAGGGATCTGTACGAACGCATTCGCACCACCGAACCCGGCAGGCAGTCCCTGACCAGCAAAGGTCACCCTGGCATCAATAACCCGCCCCGAACTTATGGCTTGTCTGTCGCCGTGTTTCCATTTGGTGAAATCCAGAATTCCGATGGCGATAGCGGCCCGGGATATAAAATCTCAAACGAAATTCGTAAGGGCCTGTCACGTTTCAGCTGGCTTTCGGTAGCATCACGCTACGTGAGTACAAGCGAAAGGGACAGGACGGGGGGATATCAGAAAATATCGCGCGACATTGACGTCAGATACGTCGTCGATGGCTATATCGAACACAATATCGACTCCAGCCTCCTGTCTATCGAACTAATCGACATTATTGACGATGCCAAATCGACCATCAGTTGGAACCAGGACTTTAACGTCGATTTCGATAACGCCGAATCGCTCAAAAATACGATTGGCAGGGTCATTTGTCAGCTGGACGTTAAATTGCGTCAAAAGGAAATCGAGCGCGTCGTCAGCCTCACCCCGGATGACTACAGCGCCTATGATTGCGTTATTCGCGCCGTGTCGACGATTCC
>JBATHL010000235.1:0-5743 GCA_049666745.1 Gammaproteobacteria bacterium | reverse complement strand
ACGGAGGTCTACTACCGCTGGCAAGTGGCCGAGGAAATTGCGATCACACCGAGTGTGCAATTACTGATCGACCCGGCGCTGAACCCGGAGGAAGATACGCTCTGGGTATTCGGTCTGCGAGCACGTTTTGCGTTCTATAACCTCAATCTAGCTAGCGTTGAGCGCTGCAGCCATGATTAAGCCGCCCCTGGCGACGATATTCGCGCGGGCAGACGCCAGCGCTGCGTTTGAAAGCCCGGCTGAAATGTGAAGGGTCGTCATAACCGACTTCCAGCGCAACCTCCAGTGCCGACGCGTCGGTTTCCCTGAGCAGCCGGGCGGCGGCATCAAATCGAAGTTCGCAGATGAGGTCGGTGTATGAGAGTCCCTTTTCCTTCAGACGTCGCTGCAGTGTGCGAACGCTGGTCGAGGCCATTTCGGCGGCAAGCTCTATCTTTGGCAGTCGATCGGGTAAATAGGCGGACAATACTGCCTTCAACGAACTGCCGGTATTTAACTCGGAAGCAACAGCGCCAGGAGATGGCGCGGCCAAAGCTGCCCGTGATCGATCAACATCGGGGGCGACGCCAGGCGGCAGGCTCAACAACCCGCGCTGTACGGTAATCCAGACCGCCCTCTGCCCGGTGAGAAATTTTGTGTTAGGAAACTGTTCCACGGCATACTGACCGGGCTCAACGGTTGACCGAATTGCCATTTCTGTCGGTTGCCAGGAAGGTCCGGCGAACGCCCGGACGATGGTCAGCATTACCAGTAGTTCATTCCAGTCTTCGAAATACTGATCGCGTGCGTTTAGCGGGAAATGATTCAGCATGCACAGCTTGACCGTCGTTTCCCCCTGGATGATCGAGAACTCAACATGCGGGTCCTCGGCAGGCGCCAGCTCGCGGAAGCTTTCCAGGGCAACCTTCAGGGTGGGCGCACAACTCGCCCTGGCGAGGAACTGCTCGCTGAGATCGGAAATTTCAAGACGGCTCAATACCCGCAAAGGAAGCTCGTCGATGCCTTCCTGCCTGGCCATACTATCCAGGAAATCAAGGGTGGGAAGCTGGGGCAGATAAAAGTCGTCCCTGTCGGCAAGCAGTGCGGGCAGTCCGGCACGACGCCATTCTCGCTCCATCGGCGCTCCGATTTCGCGAAACAAGTCAAGATAGGGCCGCAGATGCGTTGCGCGGTAACAAGGAATCAGATCCATTTTACTAGCCTTTTATGTATAGTTGGTTGGAGCTAACTGTCATCAATCCGACGACCCCGGTACCTGCTCGAGCCTGATAATCTCCAGCTGCAGGTGGAAGATCGTGTTGAAAATGCCGCTGAGTTCGGACTGATCGCGCAGCAATCCTTCGAGTACCGATTGCGGGCCGTCTTCCGAACTAGTGTTGATGGTACTCACGTTCATACCGGAGAGTCGGTCGTTCCAGCTCTCCGGTACCCTGCCCCTTACCGTTATCCGGTAGATTGCGGCACCGCTAAAACCGGTTTGCCTGGCCGAGTTCATAAATCCGTCCTTTGATATGCCCTGCGATCGATTGCGAAGTTTCTCATCACGATCCAAGTCTAATTAGCGGACGCGCAGTGGGGATCACCCGAAACGGGTAGGAAACGAGTAGTCGGCCGATTACAGGCCGCGAGACTACTCCCTGAGCAGTGGAGCTAACAGGTCAGAATCGAAGCAGGATCAAGCTGTTAAGCGGGAGGGGAGAATGCCGAGTACGCGCGCCTTTTTGACTGCCTGGCGGCGGCCGTTGACATCCAGTTTCTGGTAAATGTGTTTCAGGTGATAACCGACAGTATGAGGAGAGATAAACAGGCGGGAAGCGATTTCCTTGTTTTGCAGGCGTTGATCGAGAAACTCCAGTATATCCAGTTCCCGGTTCGTAAACTCTTCGGCCGTCGCCGAAATCCCGGCCAATCCCGCCTCGTTGCGAGAAATGGTACCGGACCGAACTGTTTCGCTTGCCTGTGCCGCACGCGCGCGCTCTACACATGACCGAATGCCATCCTCGACTCGATGCAGGAAATCCGCTTCGCATGTATCGGGTTGCAGCTGCTGCAGCAATTCCAGTATCGGCGCTCCTGACTCGGCAAATGGTCTGATCCAGCCGCCCGGCGCGGCCGCGCCGATGGCCTTCTCCAGCACATCCCGCGCCCGGTCGGCGTCTCCGAGACGCACCAGGGCAATTGCCCGCAACGGTTGCAGGTCGATAATCTGGCAGAAGTTGTGATAGGCCTGGTACTGTTCGAGCAGTCCGTCCAGCAACCCGAGACCCCGTTCGACATCCTCCGTATCGCCCGCCTGGACCAGGATCCGAGCGCGCGTGGTGGCCGGGTTCGAAGCCCACAGGTGAACCTCGGGCACTCCCACCTCGGGCAGGACAACGGATCGGGCCCAGTTCAACGCGTATTCGGTTTCGCCGCGTAATAGCTGCAGTCGCGCGGCAACCGACTCGACAACCCAAACGCAATCCGCGGCATCGTAGGTGTTCACAAACTGTTCGAGCGCAGCAAGCGTCGCGCGCGCAGCATTGCTCTCACCGAGTAGCTGCTGTGAAATGCCTTTGATGGCAAAAAAATCAGCGGCCGCCCGGCGTTCGAACATCTGTATGCGTTTTTCGCCCTGGTGCAGACAAGCTAGTGCCTCGACATACAGACCGCGGCTGAAATATTGCAGGCCCGCCAGGTAATGTACCCAGACCAGCCCATACGCGCTATTGCTTCGCTCGCACACAACACGCACTCGTTCCACGGCTGCGGCAGAGGAATCGATACGGCCAGACAGGTAACCCAGGTGCCCCGATGCGCCGACAATTCTCACTAGATAGGCGTCGCCAGCCGCACCTCCGGCGGCAACCCGCGCTTGCGCTATAAAACGCTCGGCGCCGGTGTAATCGCCGGACATGCCCATGGCAAACGAAAGATACAAAAGCAGTTCGCCGGCAATCATTCCCGGTGAGGTTGAAAATCCGCTGCGCGCCTGTTCGAGGCGTTCACGCGCTGCGACGAGATCCCCGCTCCAGTACGCCAGCCAGCCGCGCAAAAAATCCATCTGGCAGGTCAGCGCCGATTCCAGGGGCGTTTCAGTCATTAAAGATTCGACTCGCTCGATACACTCGGCCACGACGGTAATATCCAGCTTGCAAAAACCAACCCAGGCCCGGGCAAGCTGCATATTGGCGTGGTTGCGACTCAGGTCTTCCGGCAGCAGATGCAACCATCGATCGACGACAAACCAGTGATCCATTTCTACAATCTGCTGAACATTTCGGGCGATCAGGTCCACAGCCAGTTCGGGGCGGTCGGACGCGAGGTAGTGGGTCAGCGCCTCATCCAGCTGGTCGTTGGCTTCGAGCCACTTGCCCGCGCGGCGATGCAGCTGACAAATTTTTTCACGGCCGATTCTTTGTTCCAGCAGGATCTTGAGCATGTACTGGAACCAGTGATGATATCGGTACCACTGTCCTTGCGAATCCAGCGAATAGGCGAACAGGTTCGACCGGCGTAGCTCTGCGATAAATTTATTCCCATCGAGCCCGGGCCCAGACTTTTCCCCGTCTACGCAAACCGCATCGATCATTTCTGCCGAGAACCGGTTCAGAATGGAAGATCGCAACAAGCCTTCCGTTGTCTCATCAGGTAACCCGTCGAGAACCTCCTGCAACAGGTATTCCTGAATTTGCGGAATACCGCCATGTAATCCGCTCAGCATCGCTTCCGGGTCGCGAGACTGTTTTGCGACCAGGCTGACGAGACGCAGACCAACCGGCCACCCCTCGACCTCGTCCATCAGGTGGTGTAACGCCGCTTCACTGGTTGACACGCTTAGCACCCTACTCAAAAGACTGGCGGTTTCCACCTCGTCGAAACGCAGATCCTGGAGCCGGATCTCGAGCAACTGGTTGCCGGCACGCAGTCTGCCCAGCGGCAAGGGCAGGTCGCGACGTGTGAGAATCACGAGATGCAGATTCGGCGGCGGATGCTCCAGCAGCAAGTTCAGGAGCGCGGTCACCGGGGAATCATTATCGAGACGATTGCAATCATCCAGCACGACAACCAGGGGCCTGTCGATTTGGTCGATGTCGTTGATGAGGTGGGCTGCCAGCACCGTTAGCGGTGCGGGTTCGGACGCTTGCAGAAGTTGGCTGGTTTTCGCCAGTGCACCGGGCTTGATGCTATCGACCGCCGCTTGCAGGTAAGCGGTGAACTGTTGCAAATCACTGTCGCTGTAATCCAGCGAATACCAGACTGCCGGGTGCTGCAGCGTTTCGATCCATTCGCAGGCAAGCACGCTCTTCCCGTATCCCGCCGGCGCCGACAAAATGGTCAGGGGAACTTCCAGCGCGCCGTCGAGCAATGTTGTCAGGCGTTTCCTGGTCAGGCAATCACCCGGGCGCGACGGTGGATAGAGCTTGGTCCGGATCAGCGGAACGAGATCGAAGGCTTCAGTCATATTTGTTTCGAGGTTAGAGCCATGCCGCCGTTCCCGGTAATCCCAAAATTTAAAGTCGCAATACTAGCGAAATTACGCACCGACTGATACCAAATCTTCTTCAAGGATTTGGCAGCAGATCTTGACATCGGGCTGCAGGTTGCGTAACAGCTGGACGGCCTGGAGACCATCGTCAGCCTCTCCGGCAACTGTCATATTTGATTCATCGCCGATGAGCATCGACAGTCCCACGCGCGTTACCACGTGATCATCTACCAGCATTATCTTTATATTTTCCACGAACGCATTTATTCGGTTTTCCCCTGCATTTGCATGACAGGAATCAAATCCGGCTCTAAAGCTAATGGGGCTGTACCGACTTCAAACTGGCACAATCGTTAAAGGCCCTGCATAACCACTCTCCCGGGGATCAGCAGGATGAGTAGATCCCGATCAAATTTGAGCAATCAAATCGGCCCGGCCCGCACCGGTGCTATAAATGTCGCCGTCACCAGGCCGACCACCATCAATCCAGTTATCAGTTTCCTGGTTGGAAAGTTGAGTTTCATAGAGTCATATCCTTCAAGTTACTTTGGTTTGAAACAACTAAGGAACCTCTGAAAAACCTGTCATTGCGATACCCAAAGGGCATAAAGGAGCGCAGCGACGAAGCAATCTTTCAAGTGTCTTATATTTAACATGAAGATTGCTTCGCTGCGCTCTCGTGCCCTTTGGGTATTTAGGCCCCATGGGTCCGCAATTACTCCGCTTTTCGGGTTTTTCAGAGGTTTCCGAAATCAATTTTCCAGGACAGCGACCCACCCGTAGTGGGGGATATTTGGGTAGTTTTACCTGAAATCGAAATTCGGGAATCTCAATCCATAAAGCCCCTGAGAATCACGCAAAAGCCAGTAGTATAGCGGTCCTGGGGCTGGGGCAGAGGTTCGTATTCTGACGCCTGGGCAGAGCAAAAGCATTGCCGCCAGGCGGAAGACCAATCCGCGTGGCGTGAAATGGCCAGAAAACGCTTATCACCAAAAATATACTTCATGTCAGACGAACACATTGCATCGATGACGGATCTCGAAATTAGACATTCCGCAGTATCAGCCTGATTTCCGAGTACGTCATGATAAAGGTTGTCGTCACGACCATGCAATCAATTTAACTAAATGGAGAAATGATTATGTCATTACCAGGCAAGAGTATGAAAATCGGTGGTTGGAACTATCACGTCAGTGATCAAGGGAGTGGAGATAAAGGTGTAGTCATGCTGGTTCACGGCATGCCCGATGACGGCAGCTGCTGGAAGTACCAGGC
>JBATHL010000234.1:0-9427 GCA_049666745.1 Gammaproteobacteria bacterium | reverse complement strand
CTCGTTGTGCTGTCAATTAATTTCGGCGGAACCTGGCTTATACAACAGATTGAATTTCAACTGTTTCCGCGCCATGAATCGATGCTTCAATTCATCGTGCTCGGCGCTACGCTACTATACATTCTGTTAATGGCGCTTCCATTTATGCCTGGTATCGAAATCGGTTTGGCGGTGATGATTCTTCTGGGCAGCAAGGGCGCCTTACTCATCTATCTGAGCACTGTGTTGGCGCTATCAATCAGCTTCGTCATTGGAAGAATGACCCCACCACATCTGATTAGACAGCTGCTTGACTGGTTTCATCTCTACAAGGCTAGTGCGCTGGTAGCCCAGCTCGAACCTCTGGATCAACAGCAACGGCTCAAACTTCTATACGAAAAAGCACCCAGCAAGCTGGTTCCGTTTCTCTTAAAGCATCGATACCTGGCCATCGTAGCCATACTGAACCTGCCAGGAAATGCATTAATTGGTGGTGGTGGAGGTATTGGCGTTATTGCTGGTATGAGCAAAATATTCCCTTTCTACGCTTTCATTTCAGTAGTAGCTGTCGCAACAGCACCCGTACCGTTATTTTTCTTTTTCGAAGTGATCTGAGCACGGCGCACTAGATTGATGTTTCCAGGGCTACCAAACCGGTAGTGGGGGTTGTAAAAGCGCTTGCCGGGTTCGAGCCGTAAAAAATCTAAAACCCGATTTAATCGAATTACCGGCAATATTTTAAAACTCTGAAGTAAAGCCCAGGCTTATTGCCGAGAAGTCAAAATCTTTTTCATCCAGAGACATCATGTATTCGATATTGTATGACGAGTTATTTACGCCGAAACCATAGGCAAATAAGCTATCGTCCCTGCTATCTGACCAACCGTCTTCATTCTCAGCCAATTCATCTATAGTAAAACCTACAGCGATGTAAGTAGATTTGTCGTCGCTACTACTGGTACGAAAAACACCGTGGGTGCCGTAGAAGGGAGCAGCTCCGAAACCAATACTTGTTTCCATCAAGCTTGCTTTGCGATCTAGCGGATCATCTAGCGATCCTTCTTCGATGGTCACAGTTTGATTGGCAAGCTGTCCATATTGACCCTTCCAGCCAGTTGGCTGAGCCCTGTCAAATCCATCTTCATGATAGCTAACCAGGGAGTACTGAAATCCCCCGGAGGCTAGATCCCCATCTACTGCAAATGAAGATGAGCTGTAAAGAAATGCGCTCGCTATGAATAATAGTATTCTGTCCATTCGGTATAACCTTATTAATTATTGTTTGCCTCCCGTTAGCAGATTTGCTCGCAGGAGATCTGAACTTACTTTCACTTATATAAAAATAGTTCAGGTTTCCAGGATATGGTGGGAAGCAACCGTACTAACCGATAAGCGGTATGGATAAACCCTGTTAACCGATAAACGGTATGGGCGAAGCGTATTCACCGATATGCGGCAGGGATGGGCCGATTACATTACGCCTGAACCCCGACTATTAAGTTAGTTGAGGATCGAAACCATGAGCAGCATGATTAAAAACTTATAAATCAAACACTTACCCGAATAATCTATAATTATTCGATGATTTTACAGGGTCCAAAAGGTTTGTTTTGAATGATTCAACACGGGTTCACTCGAAAATCTGCAACCAGGCAGCAGCCTTACCTGCCTGGGCTGGAGGTTTTGCGACAGATAGCCGGCTTGCGAAATTGGCGCTAGTGATTACCAGGGAAAAACGGACTGAAAGCCGTCACGATAGTCCGATAAACTTCTTTCTTGAAAGGGGGAATCTGCTCGACCAGCCATTGTGCATCGACCCAGTCAAAGCGACTGAATTCCTGTTCTTTAACATTTTCGGCATCGGGTAACGGTCCGTTATACTCGAGTAAAAACCACTTCTGCCGTTGACCGATATAATAAATGTCGTCTTTGTATTGAGGCTTGCGGAACAGGTATTGCAACCAGGCATCATGTTCACGAATTAGTCGCACCTGTTGTGTTTGCAATCCGGTTTCTTCGTAAAGCTCTCGTTGCATGGCCTCCTGCGCTGATTCCGCATGATCAATCCCGCCCTGGGGCATCATCCATTCACCTGGATAGTGAAAAGCATCTCCAGCGAGAATTTTCTGTTCACGGTTGACGATCATAATACCGACATTCAAGCGGTAATTTTGCTGGCTGGCCAATTCTTCAGTTTGAATCACTCATGCTCCTGCGGGGTCTTCTGCGTTTAATTATACGGATACTCCCTGGTCGACATTATAGGTTCTCCTGCAATACCGCGGGTACTCCCTGAGTGTCCGCTACAGGCGAAGTGAGGTAATTGCTATGCTAATCATCCCGGATTCCTAAACAAATACTGGCTGAATCGGGTAGAATCGCGCCCCTATCCGGATATCACCATGCAAATCGAACTCAGCTCCCAGGCCAGACCATTGAATCAGTACCCGCTGTACTGGGCGGAATGCTTCGGCACGGCGCCGATTTTACCGATGTCGCGTGCGGAGATGGAAGGCCTCGGCTGGGACAGCTGCGATATCATCATTGTCACCGGCGACGCCTATGTCGATCATCCAAGCTTCGGTATGGCGATAATCGGGCGCCTGCTCGAGGCACAGGGTTATCGCGTCGGCATCATCGCCCAGCCCGAGTGGGAATCAGCCGAACCGTTCAAGGCGCTGGGTAAACCTAACCTGTTTTTCGGGGTCACCGCCGGCAACATGGATTCGATGATCAATCGTTACACGGCAGATCGCAAAATTCGCAGCGATGATGCCTATTCACCAGATGATGTCGGTGGAAAGCGCCCCGATCGCTGTTCCATCGTTTATTCACAACGCTGTCGCGAGGCTTTTAAAGATACGCCGATTGTTATCGGCGGCATCGAAGCCTCGCTGCGCCGTATCGCGCACTACGATTACTGGCAGGACAAGGTACGGCGTTCGATTCTCGCCGACGCCAAAGCTGACATTCTGTTGTACGGCAATGCCGAACGTGCGCTGGTTGAGTTAGCACAGAGGCTGGCACGGGGCGATGCGATCGACAGCATCACCGATATACGCGGTAGCGCATTCTTCATCAAGGATCTGCCGTCCGACTGGACCGTAATCGACTCGACCAACGTGGATAAACCCGGACGGGTGGAGAATCCGCTGAACCCTTACCAGATCATTGATCAATCGGTATGCGACGCCAGCCCCGACAACGACCAGGCGCCCGCTGCCGATGTCAAACTCGAGGGCAAGCTGGCGAAGGTTCAACAAAAGCTCGCACAACGTCTGAAAACCGTGGTGCGCCTGCCCTCGTTTAACGATGTCAGTCGCGACCCGGTACTTTATGCCCACGCGAGCCGCGTGTTACACCTCGAAACCAATCCCGGCAATGCACGGGCTTTGGTGCAAAATCAGGGTGGACAGAAAATCTGGTTTAATCCTCCGCCGATTCCACTATCCACCGAAGAGATGGACTACGTGTTCGGCTTTGACTATGCGCGTGTGCCACACCCGGCCTATGGTGGTGCCCGCATTCCCGCATACGAAATGATTCGGTTTTCGGTCAATATCATGCGCGGCTGTTTTGGTGGCTGCACTTTCTGTTCGATAACCGAACACGAGGGGCGCATTATCCAGAACCGTTCGCAAGACTCGATTCTGCGCGAAATCGAGGTCATGCGCGACCAGGTGCCGGGTTTTACCGGGGTGGTATCCGATCTCGGCGGGCCTACCGCCAATATGTATCGTATTGCCTGCAGGTCAAAAGCAATTGAAACTGCCTGTCGACGTCCGTCCTGCGTGTATCCCGGGATATGCGAAAATCTCAATACCGATCACTCATCCCTGATCGAACTATACCGCGGTGCACGCGCCATCGATGGCGTTAAAAAGGTGCTGATCAGTTCCGGTCTGCGCTACGACCTCGCGGTGGAATCACCCGCCTACATCGAGGAACTGGTGACGCATCACGTCGGCGGTTACCTCAAAATTGCGCCAGAGCACACCGAACAGGGCCCGTTATCAAAGATGATGAAACCGGGCATGGGGAGCTACGATCGCTTCAAGGCCTTGTTCGAAAAATATTCCCGCAAAGCAGGCAAGCAACAGTACCTCATTCCCTACTTCATCGCGGCGCATCCCGGCACCACGGATGAAGACATGATGAATCTCGCCATCTGGCTCAAGCAAAACGGTTTTCGTGCCGACCAGGTGCAGAACTTTTACCCTTCGCCGATGGCGACCGCAACGGCAATGTATCACAGCGGCAAAAATCCGCTCAAACGTATCCGCCGTGACAGTGAAGAAGTCAGCACCGCGAAGGGTGAAAAGCAACGGCGCTTGCACAAGGCGTTTCTGCGCTACCATGACCCGGCAAACTGGCCCATGCTGCGCGCAGCGCTCAAATTGATGGGGCGGGAAGACTTAATTGGTAATGGTAAGCAGCAGTTAATCCCCGCCTACCAGCCGCGCGACACCTCCAGTTACCAGAGCCCGCGACGCAAGAACAGCTATCAGGAAAAATCTTCGACGCCCAGGAAGGGGCGAATACTGACGCAACACACCGGTCTGCCACCGCGTAAAACAGGCGCTTGAACTCGGGTAAAGCCTGCTTCAGGCAGCGTTCAATTCCTTGATATGTTCCTGGCAGCGTTTCATCGATGCCGCCATTTGCTTACCGCTCGCAAACCGCTCCTTGGCTTCCTTTTGTAGCGCCTTGTTAATAACATTGTTGACACAATTCGGCAAATCCGACCGGAAACGGCGGATATCCGGATGTTTTTCATTGGCAATGTTGTACATCAGGTTGGCGATTGAGTCGCCCTGGAATGGCAATTCCCCGCATAGCATCTGGTAGAGCGTCACGCCCAGTGAAAAAAGGTCTGCACGCCCGTCAACCCGTTTGCCTGCAAGCTGTTCCGGCGACATGTAATAAGGACTGCCAAGTATGGTACCGGTTTTGGTTTTACTCGCGTCGGTCAGACAGGCAACACCGAAATCGGTGATCTTGGCAACACCTTTTTTATCGTCGTAGATAATATTGGCCGGTTTGATATCGCGATGCACGACGTGCTGCTGGTGCGCATAATCGAGCGCCGAAGCGACGCTCATGATAATTTCCCAGACCTGGTTGATCGGTAACAGGTTCTTTACAGTGCTGTAGGCCGTCAGGTCCTTGCCCTTGAGATAGTCCATCGCAATATAGGCGAGATCCTGTTCGTCGCCGACGTCGTACACAGTGACGATATTGGGATGGTCAAGTCGGCCAGCGGCCTCCGCTTCACGGAAGAAACGGTTTTTTACTTCATCGCGCATATCGTCTTCAATTTCGTCTGCCAGCACCATCGTCTTGATCGCCACGGTACGGCCAATCTTATCGTCATGCCCCAGGTAAACCATGCCCATGGCGCCACGCCCGATCTCACTGTCAATCTGGTAGCGCCCCAACTTGGGTTTCTGCAAGCCTTCCTTGCTCGAAACCAGGTTCGGTCCGGGACCGGTAACATCCCGGGTACCGCCCAGTACCACGGTATTTGACGCCTGCTCATTCTGCTGGATACGCTGACTGACATCGTTGAATTTAGCATCGTGGTCGCTGATAAACTTGAACACTGCTACCGCCTTGTTGAACTGGCGTTTGCGTTCATAGTCGAGACCCAGGTTATAAACCTGTCCGAGTAGTGACTCATCGACCTCGCAGGTGCGCAACTTTTCAAATGCCTGGTCGAGATTTCCCTGCGTCTGCAGCGATTGGCCGATCTGGCGGTTTGCCGCCGACAGATCTCTATTTACCTGCTTTAAACGCACATTTACGGCCTGGCGTGTGCCGAGCATCAAATGACCGATGATCAGCATTACCACTGCTGTCATCATCGGCAACCACAGCGACTGGGAACTCATCAATACAAAATGCGCATTGAATATCATCAACAACAAAAACAGGCTCAGAAAAAACGCGGTATTAGTACGGAATCGGCCCATTATCAGCATCAGGTAAATACCGAGTGCGACTATTAGGCCGCGTTGTGCCCAGCCGGCCCATTCGGGTAAATAATACTGTTCATTGTTGAGCAGGCTCGAGACGGTATGAGCGCTCGCCAGGGTTGGCGAAATTGCCTGTCCGGTCGGGGTTAGCCGTGGCTGCGCGAGGCGTGGCGACGTCAGCCCGACAATTACAATCTTGTTGGTGAAAACTCCCGCGGCTACGCTACCGTCGAGTACGTCGATTAGCGAATACTGTTCGAATGCCGGCTTGCCGTCTTTACCCTCGTAGAAACGCGGATAAATTCTGAAATCAATATCCGCACCCAGGTCTTTTCCGCCGAGCATCGGACTGATGCCGGTTCTGGATTCGATATGCTGCATCGACATGCCCTTGCTACGGGTCGCCATCATCAACGCGAACGATGGCAAGAACTCCCGCCCATACTGCACGATTAACGGCTCACTGTTGAATTGCCCGGCAAAACCGATCACACCGACCCCGCCTACGCGCTTAGCCAGTTTTTCAATTGGCGGAAAAATCTTCGCGGCCCTGTTAACATGCGGCGATGGCCAGCCAAATCCGAAACTGTTATTAGCGTTGACAGTTACCTTGGTCAAAGCGAATCTTTGCATATACCTGGGCAGCGAGGGGTTCAACCCGGGCAATGGTTCGCTGGTGGGGATATACGGCATCGCCAGAACGATTCGGCCACCCGCCTTGAAAGTCGCCGCCAGACTATCATCCCCGTGTAAAGTCGACTCGGTGACCCGCAGCGCCTTATTGACGCGGCGACTCAGTTTTTTCTCCTTCTTCAAGATAGTGCGTAACTCGGCCAGCGATTCCAGGCCTGCTTCGTACTGTCCGGTATCGAACGGCATCGTAAAACCGACCACCCTGGTCTTGGCTCTGGATAGCAACTGTGTAGTTGCAGCAAGTACATCGCGCGACCAGGGCCAGGCACCGAGCGCCTGTAAAGATTTATCATCGATCGCAACGACGACTATGTCTTCATGCGGGTCCTTGCTGGCAGAAAACTTCGCCCCGAGATTGTAGGCCTGTCGGTCGAGCGCGGAAAACCAGCCAGCTTCTGCAAAAAGCAGAAACAGGAGAGTTATAACCAGTCCGACGAACCAGTCGCGTTTTAACAGGGATTTAATTACAGGCATTCAAACAATGCTATTTCAAACCAGAAGAACATTGGATGTCTTATAGTCTATTCGCGCCGGATTTTCTGCTCCGTTTGAGTAACAACAGTCCCGCGCCGCATCTGATCGTGATGCCCGTCACAGGACTAATACTACGGCTATCTCCTATCGCTATTTGTTTCGTCATTGCAGGTTTATTATTTTTTGGTTTAACTCAATCCTAAATATAGCAACAGATGCCAGTTTTATTCTTTTATTTCGAGGACGTATGCCGCTGCTGACACTCGCTCTTATTCACCACCGGACCAGCCTGCGATAGCCCGGAATCAAGCAGCGCTATGATAGCGAAAACACGTCAATAGACCCGACCTTTAGTCTTGTTGCCAGGTTTCGCCTGGTAACAAAAATAATTCGTAAGCAGGCCCGTTGCTCACGGCATTTTCCTGTTCAAATTGGCCATATTAGAAAAAATTGCACTTCACATCGCATTCTTTTAGCCTTGGTTTTCAAACATAGAGTGCATTATGTCCGAGTCAATCAAACTTTTATCCACCCGGCGGTTTCGTCCATTCTTCTTGACCCAGCTGCTGGGGGCTTTTAATGACAACCTTTATAAGAACGGGTTGACGATATTTATCGCTTTCCAGGCGGCCAGCGTTACGCAGGAAGAGAGTAATGCCCTGGTAAATATCGCCGCTGCCCTGTTCATTCTGCCGTTTTTCCTGTTCTCGGCGATTGCCGGCCAGCTTGCCGACAAGCATGAGAAATCCATGCTGATCCGGCGCATCAAGTTACTCGAGATCGCAATCATGTTACTCGGAGCAGTCGCATTTTTACTACAAAGCCCGGTACTGCTGGTGGGCATTCTGTTTTTAATGGGGACACAGTCGACACTGTTCGGCCCGGTTAAATACAGCCTTATGCCTGAGGCACTCAAACCTGAAGAACTCGTTGGCGGTAATGCCCTGGTTGAGTTCGGTACTTTTCTTGCTATTTTGCTAGGATTGATTGCAAGCGTTTATATTATCGGCCTGGGCAACGCGGCGATAGCCTTCGCGGTTGTACTCACCGCCTGTATCGGTTACTGGACAAGTCGTGGTATTCCGGCCCTTCCCGCTGCCGCCCCGGAGCTCGAACTAAGTTTCAACATACCCAGTCAAACCGCCAATATAATGCGCGATGCCCACGAAAACCGCACCGTGTTCTACTCGATCGTGGGAATCTCGTGGTTCTGGTTTTTCGGCATCACCTATGTCACCCAGTTACCCAATTACGTGCGCTATGAACTCGGTGGCAGCGAACAGGTGTACGTTTTACTGCTGGCAATATTTTCCATCGGTATCGGCGCCGGTTCGTTCCTCTGTGAACGATTATCAGGGCGCATGGTTGAGATCGGACTGGTCCCTATTGGCGCACTGGGCCTGAGCCTGTTTGGTATCGATCTTTACTTCAACCAGGGACTGTCCAGTGCCGGCGGAGATCTGATCGGCCCCGCCGCTTTCATCGCGCAAACCTCGAGTTTGAGGGTATGTTTCGATATCGTAATGCTGGGTATTTCAGGCGGCATTTATATAGTGCCCTTGTTTGCCCTGGTGCAGCAACGCAGCGAACCCAGCAAGCGCTCCCGCATTATCGCCGCCAACAATGTTTTAAACGCGCTGTTTATGGTGGTGGCATCCGTTTACGGACTGTTTGCCCTGTCGGTCGGAGTCTCGATTCCGATGCTGTTTCTGATCTTGTCCTTAATGAACGCCGCGGTGGCGTTGTTCATCTTCCATCTAATCCCCGAATTCGCCACTCGCCTGCTGATATGGTTGCTGGTGCATACCATGTATCGGGTCGACAAAACCGATCTCGATAAAATCCCGGATGAAGGACCCGCGATCCTGGTTTGCAATCATGTCAGCTTCGTCGATGCGCTGGTGCTCGCCGGATGCATTCGGCGCCCGCTCCGTTTCGTTATCTATTACCGGATTTTTCAGCTACCGATCCTCTCATTTATCTTCAAGACTGCAAACACCATCCCGATTGCCGGTGCGAAAGAGGACAAGGCGATGATGGAAACTGCCTTTGACCAGATCAGTGACGCGCTACAGGAGGGCGAACTGGTCTGCATCTTTCCCGAGGGCAAAATTACCGATGATGGCGAGTTGAATGTTTTCCGGCCCGGCGTGATGAAAGCCCTCGATCGAGATCCGGTTCCGGTGATACCGCTGGCTTTGCGCGGTCTGTGGGGCAGCTTTTTCAGCCGCGCGCACGGTAACGCGATGAGCCGCCTGTTCCCACGTGGCATGCTGAGCCGTCTCGAGGTGGTAGCCGGCGATGCC
>JBATHL010000233.1:0-10231 GCA_049666745.1 Gammaproteobacteria bacterium | reverse complement strand
GAGTCTCTATATCATTCAGCAGCGGTTCGACAAGGGCATTATTCCCGAGCTCGATGTCAACTGGGCACAAGTCTAGATGGAAATAGCCGCTGCTGCCATTCCCCTGTACCAGCGCAGCATTGCAAAGACTGAAAACAGCCTCAGTATCTTACTGGGCAAATTACCCGGCGCCTTCGAAATCCAGGCCAATATGCTTGAGCGAGTGATACCACCCAAAATCCCGGTGGTAATGCCCGCGGATATCCTCGACCGTCGCCCGGACATTACCCGTGACAAATTCCTGCTCAAGGCGCAGACCGAAAACATCGGCATAGCCGAGGCTTTGCGCTGGCCGTCGATATCGCTCACGGCAACCCTGGGGGTAGCCGATACTGACATAGGCTCGCTTAACGTCGATGGCGACACCTGGTCCCTGGGCGGGCGTCTGCTGGGGCCGATTTTCGATTTCGGCAAGAACAAGAGCCGGGTGAAAATTGAAGAGGCGATAACGCAACAGGTTCTTTTTCAATTTGAACAATCGGTTCTGACTGCTTTCCAGGAAGTAGAAGATGCCCTGGTAGAGATTAAGACCTACCGTCAGGAACTTGCAGCTGTCGGTCGCCAGCTGAAAGCCGCAAAGAATGCCAACCTGCTTTCCAGGGAACGTTACAACCAGGGAGTCAGTAGCTATCTTGAAGTGCTGGAAACGGAGCGACGCCTGTTTTCCACTGAGCTGACGCTATCCGAGACACAGCAGTTGTACCTCAACGCCTATGTCAATCTCTACAAGGCGCTGGGCGGGGGCTGGGTTACCGCGTCCGATCGCGAACAATTGCAGCAAACAGCCAGTTACCACTAGGCCCCTTTCCGGGGCAGTATACTTGTAAACTTACGCAGGAAAATTAAAACAGGGGACGGTGATATCCGCGCTCGAATATTTACTGGAATCTGCATGCCCGGTCGATAATTCGCTAAAACTCATAATCCTATCCAGCAATAAGTAGCAATTTAAGATACGAGTAGTAGTAAAAAACGATACTTTTCGTTTTTTAGTTGTTAATTGAAACTTTTAGGACCAGTCTTCCCGCTATCGTGAAAACGATATCAGGAGGGTGTCATGAAGGTTGCAAAAGTTTTTAAAGTTTTACCTTGTATAGCCTTGCTACTGACCTTGACGGCTTGCGGCGGCGGTGGCGGCGGCAGTGGCGACGAAGCAGATGCGATCGATCCTCCCAGGATCGCGGGAATCTGGTCGGGCACCTGGGAAGGAATCGATTCGAATTTCGGGCCGGCTTCCGGTAGCTGGGAAGCCACCATTTCGCAATCCGGAATCGATGTCAGGGGACCAATGTTCTTTGGTGGAGATATTGATTGCGCAGAGGGGAAAATGAATGGCACGGCTGATGCCGATACTGACACAGTTTCCGGAAAGGTCTACCGCGATCCATGTCCCTCTAATGACTGGATTTTTTCAGCCTTCAACCAGGACGAATTTATTGCCAGCGGCAGCTGGGAAAAACAGGGTCTTTCCAGTGGTACGTTTGAAGGCATGCGTATTGCCAGGTTCACCGGTCCCCGTATCAAGTACGTGTATCCTCCCGGCGCCCTGGCGCGAGGTTTCATTGCCATAGTCGGCGAACGGCTCGATATGGACCCGGTTAATGACACCATTACGCTTGGTCCCGGCGGACCGGTGCTGGTGCCAACAACGATTTCCGATACTGTCATTACGCTAAGACTGCCTGGCAATATCAGTCAACCTGGACACCTGATCATGAGCACCGGTTCAGGCAAGGCGCTGAGTCCGAAATCCTTCAATACTTTAGTTAGTCAACCCACAACGGGTACGCTCCAGGACATCACGCTCGGGAGTGGCAACCTCCAGCCCAACGGCATCGCGTTTTCCGTCAACGGGCGCCGCGCCTATGTCGCCAATGCGGCCGATGGTTCAGTGAGCATGATCAACGCCGAGCGAGGTGAGGAATGGACTTCAACCGTCGTATTACCCGGTCCAATGCCGGCGATTCCGATGTACTCGGTCGCGGTCGATCCGGCCGGGCGTAACGTTTATGTCGCGGGCGACAACGTGCTCGGCGTGTTAAATGCGCACACCCTGGAATTGTTGCGTACCGAAATCGTACCGGCCAGCGGCAGCATTAACTCAAATCCGCAGGGTATCGCCGTTAGCCCGGATGGCCGTTGGTTGCTGGTTTCGGATGCAATTGACGGTGGCAGTGTGACTGTTCTCGACATTGAAAACCAGTTTGCAGTTGCCGATACCCTGGTGATGGCCGCGGGTAACATTCCGCGAGGCATCGCTACCAGTCACGATAACACCCGCGCCTTTATCGCGGTCTCGGGTAACGACAATGAAATCTGGGTTTACGACTTTGCCAGCGCCACGGTCAGTTCGAAAATCATCATCGGCGCAAGCCCGGCTTCGGTTGCGGTGACTCCCGATGCCAGCCGGTTGTACGTCACCAACGCCCCGGCCGACACGGTTAACTATTACGACCTTAACACCGGCAATTCGGGTGAAATCGATCTTGGCTTCGGCGTAATGCCGCATAGTCTTGCTATTAGCCCGGACGGTTTCAAGGTATACGTGACCGGAAGCCTTACCGAGATCTATGTCATCGACGTGTTGTCGAACCAGGTGTCGCCGCATTTCGTCGGTAACTCCTCGTTGGGTGTTTCGATCAGTCCCGACGGCAAACGCGCTTACGTGACCCTCGCAGGAGCCAACAAGGTAGTCGAGATAGGTGATCAGCGCAGCCTGCGGATCAGTAAACAGGGGGGTGGTATCGGCACCGTTTCCACCACGTACAAGGAAATCGAATGCGGCAGCACCTGCCTTGCGACCTTTGACGCCGGGGAACAGGTGCAGTTGTTCGCTACCCCTGATTCCGGCAGTAACTCCCGATTTGACCGCTGGAGCGGTGATAGCGACTGTCTCGACGGTGTTGTCAGTTTGAACAGCAATCGTTTCTGCGTGGCCAATTTCAGAGTTTATGCACCACCGCCACCACCCAGTGGACATGGTGGACACGGATCACACCATTGCTTCATCGCCACCGCGGCTTACGGTTCCTGGCTCGACCCGCATGTACTCAGTTTGCGTCAATTCAGGGATGACTACCTGTTGACGAATGCGGCCGGCACCTGGTTCGTTGAATTCTATTACCGGAATTCACCTCCGCTCGCAGACTATATCCGGGAACGTGAATCACTCAAGTTGATGGTCCGGGCCCTGTTGACGCCGCTGGTATATATGATTGAATACCCGGCGGCCGTGTTTTGCTTTGTCATGTTGCTGTTACTGATGAAATTGAGACAGCGACAGATCGCCAGTTAACCCTCAGTTGCGTGCTTTAATGCCCCTTCGGGTGCTTATTATTTCGATTCATCGAAGTCTAGATTCAGACGCGTTGATGCAGCCCGAAAAAAAGCACGAAACGGGTTCGTGCTTTTTGTCTGTGTAACTAGCTGAGATTGATGTGGTTAAAGTAAAATTGTGCTGTCGAACACAAAGGTACCACTGCCATTATCCAGGTCTACATCGGCTGCATTGGGTCCGGTCACGGTAATACGTATCCGGGTATTATCGCTACCGTGAACAATTAGCTGGCCGCTGGTAATTTCGGCAGAAAACACGTTACCCGCCCAGGCTTGTGCCGTTGTCACCAGGAATCCACTATCGGGAATGCCGGACAATGAAAAACTGACGCTAGTGGAGAAGGCACCGGTGCCGTCATTCCCGGATTCGAGCGAGTTCATCACGATGATGATTGTTTCACCGGCCGCCACCACAGTTAACTTGCCACCGGCCTGAAAACTGTAAGCCAAAGTGGTGGCGTTAAAACTGGCTTCATATAAAAAACTGCCATCAATCTCTATCCCGCCAATGTCACATTCGGCAAAAGTAACCGAACCCGATGCGTTGTTTCCGGATTCTTCAATGCTTGCAACAGCGTCACCCGAGACACATAAACCCGCACTGATATTCTCGGTGCGAGCGGCTAGTGAAGATGATGTTCTAAGGTTTTGCATGACCCGGTCAGTGGCCAGTCTGGCAGCCTCCGTCAATGAAGGCGACTCTTCTGATTTGAGTTCCGCGAGTGTGTCAAGGGTGCCCACAAAACCCGCAGCGGTATTGGCTATATCGTTCGCATTGACGGCGTCAAATCTTGCCGCATCAGCAGGTAATTTGGGGGTAGGAAAGCCATCGTCTCCATCACCACTACCGCCACCGCCACCGCAGCCGGCCGCGAGTAGAAAAACGCTTGTGGTAAACGCAACTAGAATTAAACGGATCGATTTAGAAATAGTCATCACTCTTCTCAATAACGGGCGTTAGCAGAAATATTCCGTGTTTGATTGATTAAAACGGCCAGGCGCATTTTTTCGACAATTGATACTTATAACCCAAATATGAAAAATTGCTGGGAAATGGGAATAATTGGAAAAACAGGGGTTCGAGAGCAATTGTCGCCAAAACCCTGATTCCCTCCCACTTTAGATGCAAATAGGCAAATTGAATCAGGGTCAATTAAGTTAACTGTCAGCGTAATTTGGCTGCGCTAGTAAAAGCTATGGCTCGAATCCAGGATCTCGTATTCGTGTTGCCTTCTAGCTACAGCCAGGTCCAGATCTCTAATGTCGTTTTCCAGGGTTGTCAGCCTGGATTGCAATTTCTTGAACTGTTCCAGCAGTGTCTTACGGTCTTTTACCGAAAGCGCGCCCGAAACAAGCACTGTTTCTATATTTTTAATCCTTTCCTCGAGTTCCGTTATTTCGACCTTTTTCTGTTCAGCGTCGTGGCGCATATGATTAATTTCAGAATGTAACTGGTTGAGTTCGCGTCCCGTGTTATAGCCCCTTACAAACTGTTCCCTTAATTCCGCCGGACAGACCTCGTTGTATTTGCGGCCGGCCCGTCCCTGGTTAAACCCGTTACTGGCAGTGCAAAACTGCGCCAGACCGGCCTGATGCCCGAGCTGGTACCGGGCAAGATCAGGTTGTACGCCGTACTCGGCACAGGCCTTGCGGTGATTGCCGATATAGGAAACGGGATGGCCCTTTGCGCCATCTTCGATACCTATCATCTGCCAGTCGGCCTGGCGACATTCCGGCTTATCCATGGTGGCACAGCCGGAGGCAAGGAGGGTAATTAATATGCCGGGTACTAAACGATAATTTCTCATGGTAATAATTCTAGTACCGAATCGCCGTAAAACCAGTTCAACGAGTGAGTCGATGGTATCGCTTTTCAAATCAATCGAACCGGTTTCGATCGATCTCGATTTATCTCGAGGTTCGCCAGGTTTTCGGTGACCACAATAATATGGTGGTGTGCCACGTATCACTAGATGCATGCATCTTAAATCGACACGGACCCCATTAAAATTTGAGAATTGTCGTTATTCTTGAAGTTACCAATCGAGCGCCAGGTCTTCAGGTATGTCGATCAGCGTCGGCAGCGTAGCGCCGGATGCGCTGCGCAAAGCTTCGATGAACTGGGCCTTGCTGGAGATTTTTATAGCGGCGCAACCAAATCCCTTTGCAATTGCAATAAAGTCAGGCGTGTAGATGTCGACGCCGATCGGGGGAATATCACGCTCGACCATGTACTTTTTAATCTCGCCATAGCCATTGTTATTCCACACCAGGACGGGAACGGCAAGATTCAACTCCACGGCTGTCGCCAGTTCGTTGAGCGTGAATTGAAGCCCGCCGTCACCGATCAGCGATACCACATGCCGTTGCGGTAATGCCAGTTTTGCTCCGAAGGCCGCGGGTAATCCGAATCCCAGGGTTCCATAACCGGTGGATGAATTGAAATAACTGCGTGGCTTTGCCGCTTCGTA
Source organism: Gammaproteobacteria bacterium (assembly GCA_049666745.1). GTDB lineage: Bacteria > Pseudomonadota > Gammaproteobacteria. The sequence goes on along the minus strand of JBATHL010000233.1, from coordinate 4,385 downwards.
AAACAGGTTCCCGCCATAGACCGGCTGGGTCGAATCCCCAACTATAATAACGTCGGGCAGAGTCTCGGCTATCAGCTCAAGAAACTGACCATGTCTGCGATAGGCGTCTGGTGCCAGCGCGTCTGCCGCTTCGCGCAAGGTGGCAACTTCGGCCTGGTGTTCGAAAGGCTTGCAACCTTGCATTGCCTCGCAGATCTCCTGCAGGGTCAAACCGGCATCGGCGCAAATGGAAACGGACGGCAGCACGTTCCGCGTCAATTGCTCCGGATCGATATCGACCCGAATTACCTGGCCTTTGATGTTGAGTTGATCATCGAACAGCAAGGTGTCTGTTTCACCCAGTTCGGTGCCGACGGCGAGCACAACATCCGCCGATTGTATCGCCTGCAGTACTGGTGGTTGCGGTAACCGGCTGCCAAGGTTCAACGGATGATCGGGTGGTAGTACACCTTTTGCGTTAATGGTCAGAGCGGTGCGTATGCCTGACCGGTCTACCAATGCCTGTGCCTGCCGCGCTGCATCCTGCGTGCCGCCGCCGAGCACGATAAACGGATTAACGGCTTTTTTGAGGAGGTCGGCTGCGGCGGTAACCGCCATCGCACTCGGTGCCGGCCGGTATCTTGTAGGGATGGTCTGTGGTTTGTCGGTGGTCATCGTGGCAGTTATGACATCCAGTGGCAACTCGATATGCACTGGTCCGGGCCGGGCGCTGTCAAACACGGTAAATGCCCTGGCGAGAACTTCATCCAGTTCGTTGGGCCTGGCGACGGTATGACTGAAAACGGAAACGCCCGCAACGAGTTGTCGCTGGCTGGGAAGTTCATGCAAACGACCCTGCCCAAGCGCGAGTTCATGGGAATTGTTTACGCTCGAGATCACCAGCATCGGCACCGAGTCTGAATAGGCCTGCGCCATTGCCGTGACGATGTTTGTCATGCCGGGACCGGAAATGATAAAGCAGGCCGCAGGCTTGCCCGTGGCCCGGGCGTAGCCGTCGGCCATAAATCCGGCGCCCTGTTCATGTCTGGGTGTTATATGGCGTAGCCGGGTATTTGGCAAGCCACGGTAGAGTTCGACTGTATGTACACCGGGTATGCCGAATACAATTTCAATGCCGTAGGATTCCAGGCGCTCTACCAGAACTTCACCACAGGTTTGTGTCATTCGCTTTTTATCCCTTGCATAGAACAGTTGGGATCAACATAGTATTCCTTGTCGGGTTTTGTTCAAGTCGGAGATGCAATCATTTATTGATTTCAAATCTATCAGTACGCCGATGCGGGGAAAATTCTAAAGTTCAAAACGCAAACGCCATGCTTGTAAATCGGTGAATAGCCCTGAAATTTTCGATATATTAACCACTGCAATAGCGATTGGCACCCTTGATGACTGAAGAAACAGACCAGGCCTGGCAGGATCACCCGATGCCGGGCAAACGGGCACAGTTGGGCTATCTGGTGCTCGCTTACACTGCCACCGCGTTCGGCATAGCCGGGGTATTCCTGCCGCTGCTGCCAACGACCCCGTTTCTGCTGGTGGCAGTCTGGGCGGCGTCACGGGGGTCGCAACGCGTGCACGACTGGATTTATAGCCAGCCGCGGTTTGCCCGCTTGATAAACGACTGGCATGAGCAGGGTGCAGTACCGTCGAGTGCAAAGTGGCTCGCCACTGCGATGATGATCGCGAGCTGGTCATTCCTGCTGTGGTCCGACTATCACTGGGGATTCCTGCTCGGCATGAGCCTGTTCTTTCTGTGCATAGGTACTTTCCTGTGGACGCGTCCAAATCCCGGGGACATAGCCGAGTAAACAAAGGAGGTGCGGGAGAACGGAGTCGGCCACGATTAATCGTGGTCGATTGTTCAAGTGGTAAAGGGCGAGTATGAAGCGGCCTTGCCGCAAGCCTGTAAGCGGTAAACAGGTATACTGTCCCCGGAGTTCTTTTGTTGACGACAAAATTGATATTCATGTGAGGATAGATTGACCGACTCAAGCCCGCTTCAGGAATTGTTGAATACTCTCCCCCAGGTCGGACAGGTGCAGTGGATTGGAGTTAGACCCTCGCGTGGTGAACCTATGAGCGAGCTTGAAACAGTGCAGATAAGCCTCGAAAAAGGACTCGAAGGTGACCGTTTCAGCGGCCGTAGCGGCAATCCGAGACAAGTCACATTGATTCAACAGGAGCATTTGGCGGTTATCGCCGGCTGCCTTGGCCTGGACACGCTGAACCCATCGTTGCTGCGGCGTAATATAGTGGTTTCCGGCATCAATCTGCTGGCATTAAAGGACAAGAATTTTCGCATCGGGGAGGCGTTACTGGAATTTACCGGGCTGTGCCATCCCTGTAGCAAGATGGAGCGTCAATTGGGTGCGGGCGGCTATAACGCCATGCGCGGTCACGGTGGTATCACTGCGCGCGTCTGCGAGGCCGGGCCGGTGCGCCGACTGGATCCGGTTTTCTATGTGCAAGGTTAAATGTGGCGACTATTAGCTCGATTGACCTGGCCTGTCTGCTGAAACCGGCGAGCCTTCTATGAAATATGCCGCCACGTCTCCGCCGGGATTTTTTACGCTGGTATTCATCACCGGGCTATCGATCCTGTCACTGAACATGTTCCTGCCCTCACTTTCAAATATCGCGCAAGAATATCAGGCCGACTACAGCATTGTGAGCCTGTCGGTAGCAGGCTACCTGGGAATCACGGCAGTGTTGCAGCTGATCATAGGACCATTGTCTGACCGGTTTGGACGTCGCCCCGTACTTTTGGCTGGATTGGCAATTTTTGTTCTGGCGTCTCTCGGTTGTATGCTGGCAGGCAATATCTGGAGCTTCCTGGCTTTTCGTGTGCTGCAGGGAGTGATAATCGCCGGCGGGGTTTTGCCATACGCAATAATCCGCGACTCTGCGCCCGAGCAGGAGGCGGCAAGCCAGATGGGCTACGTCTCCATGGCAATGGCGGTCGCACCGATGCTGGGGCCAATGGTTGGCGGAGCACTGGATGAATTATTTGGCTGGAGATCAAATTTTTTATTTTTTGCAGTCCTGGGGTTAGCGGCGTTTATTCTGTGCTGGATCGACCTGGGCGAGACCAATAAAAGTCCGTCAGAGACTTTCATGAAACAGTTTCAGGCCTATCCTGAGTTGTTTCGATCACGGCGTTACTGGGGTTTCACGCTGTGCGTTACGTTCTCGGTGGGTGCGTTCTATATCTTTATAACCGGGGTGCCGCTAGTAACAAAATCGATTTTTGATTTATCACCAGCAGTGCTGGGATTCTATATAGGAACCATTACTGCGGGCTTTGCACTAGGCAGCTTCCTGTCAGGTCGATACTCGAATCGATACCCGTTAACCACGATGATGATTGCCGGAAGGATCGTCGCCTGTGTCGGGCTAATCGTGGGGCTTAGCTTATTTCTTATGGGGGTTGTAAATGTTTTCTCGCTGTTTGGCGCGACTGTGTGTGTCGGTTTGGGTAATGGATTGACCATGCCGAGTGCCAACGCTGGTGCGCTATCGGTTCGCCCCAGGTTGGCTGGAAGCGCCTCGGGATTGAAAGGCGCATTAACGGTTGGCGGCGGAGCGGTGCTGACATCGATCGCAGCTGTGATCCTGACAGAGGGCGGTGGCCCCTATCAGCTTCTTGGCATGATGCTATTTTGCTCATTGGTGGCGATGATAGCCGCTCTTGATGTACTGCGCGTAAGCAGGCGTAAAGGGAGAGCACTTGCGTAAATTACGCTAGACCGGGAATGCAGTGCCTGGTGCTCGATACCCGCTCCACATCCTGAGGTATTCAGCCCGGATTATGGTCGATAAACCTCGCGAGCTATGCGGTTCAGCAAACTTAAATAAAAGTCGACATCATCGGCCTGCAGCTGTCGATGTTGTTGTAGAAATTTCTGTATGGGCTGGCCGGATTCCCGGCTTAATAGAACTCCGTCCTGCAGGACGACTGAGTGACGAACGAAAGCAGCAGCGTTACCGTGACAGTTGCCGCATTCTTGCTTGAATCGCGGCTTTGTTTGCACCTGTGCCAGCAACATATCGTAAACAGCATCGACCTCGGTGTCCCGCGTATAGTGATTTCGCATAAAAAGACGCAGACTCCGGGTACGATGGTTACCCTGCAGCTGGCCATTGGTAGCCTTTAGAAACTTGCGCGCAAACTCACTTGAATGACCATGGCACTCGGCACACTGATTGTCCCACAGCCAGTGGAGGTCGATGCTGGAGGCTCCGCTCTTGCCTGTAATCAGCAGCAACGTGGTTAAGATGGCGCCGATTATTCGTAATGGTCGCATCTGGTCATACGCAGTGGTTTCTCATCCAGGGCATTTTATCGGAGGGGTCAGCAAATGTCGGGAAGGATTGCTTTCTGAATC
>JBATHL010000232.1:0-2452 GCA_049666745.1 Gammaproteobacteria bacterium | reverse complement strand
CCGTTAAGCTTGTCAAAGTCAAATCCGTGCATTGGCTGGCCGAGCTCCATCATCACGTAATTGGTGACATCGACCACCGGGCTTATCGGTCGCAAACCACAGCGACGCAGCTTTTCCTGCATCCACAGCGGCGTCTGTGCCTGTGGATCGATGCCTTTAATAATGCGTCCCACATAGCGCGGACAATGCCCTGGCGCCTCGAGCTCGACGCTAAAGCTATCGTCAATGCTATTGTCTACGGTGGTCACACCGGTCTGTGCCAGCGAAATCTTGTTGATAGCGGAAACTTCACGCGCGACCCCGGCAATGCTCAGGCAATCACCGCGGTTAGGGGTAAGATCGATTTCGATAATATTATCGTCAAGCAACAGGTATTCGACGATCGACACGCCAACCGGGGCATCCTCCGGCAACTCCAGAATTCCGTCCGAGGATTCAGTCAGTTGTAACTCGGCAGCCGAACAAATCATGCCCTGGGATTCAACGCCACGCAGCTTCGCCTTTTTAATTTTGATTCCGGGAAGCTCTGCGCCGATACGGGCGAAAGCCACCTTTAGATTGGCGCGTACGTTACGCGCACCACAAACAACCGCATAGCTTTCTTGACCGTCGCTCACCTGACAGACGTTCAGCTTGTCCGCATCGGGATGTTTTTCGACAGCAACGACTTCGGCGACCACTACATCGGTGAGTTTTGGCGCGGCACTGCGCAAGCCTTCGACTTCCAGTCCGGCCATCGTCAGCTGGCTGACCAAAGTATCGCTGTCGATCGCAGGATCAGCCCATTCGCGTAACCAGTTTTCGCTAATTTCCATTGCTGCGCCCGGTCAGGTGAATTGCTGCAAGAAACGCAGGTCGTTATCGAAGAACAAGCGCAAATCGTTGACGCCATAGCGCAACATTGCCAGGCGTTCTACGCCCATGCCAAACGCATAGCCAGTGTACTTTTCGCCATCAACGCCGGTATGGCGAAACAGCTCGGGGTGCACCATGCCGCAACCCAGCACTTCCAGCCAACCGGTATGACTGCAAACCCGGCAACCCTGCCCGGAACACATAACGCAGCTGATATCCACTTCCATCGAAGGCTCGGTGAAGGGGAAATACGAAGGTCTGAAGCGAGTCTTCAAATCGTCCTGCTCGAAGAACATCTGCAGAAACTCCTCCAGCGTGCCTTTCAACACCGAGAAAGATACGTCTACATCGACCAGCAAGCCCTCCACCTGGTGGAACATGGGCGTGTGCGTTAAATCGGAATCGCAACGATAGACCCGTCCGGGCGCAATCACCCGCAATGGCGGTTCATGATTTTCCATAACCCGGATTTGTACCGGCGAGGTATGGGTGCGCAGCAACATGCCGTCGTCGAAATAAAACGTATCGTGCATTGCTCGAGCCGGGTGTGACTCGGGAATATTGAGTGCTTCGAAATTGTGAAAATCATCTTCGACTTCGGGACCCTCGGCAACATCAAAACCGAGCTTGCCAAACATCTTGTCGATACGGTTCATGGTCAGCGTCACCGGGTGCAAACCACCCGCGCCGCTGCGCCTGCCGGGCAGCGAGATATCAACCGTTTCGGTTTGCAGACGCGAAGCAATCGCCAGATCGCTGAGCGCAGACTTACGCGTCTCGAGCAACTCCTGGATCTGGACTTTAACCTGGTTGATCGCCTGCCCTGCTGCGGGTCTTTGCTCGGCCGGCAATTGACCGAGATTTTTCAGCTGCGCAGTAAGCTCGCCCTTCTTGCCAAGATAAGCGACACGCACGGCATCGAGCGCCGCCATGTCGCCAGACTGGCTAATCGAATGGGAAGCCTGCTGCAGCAGGTTTTCGAGATCTTGAGACACGTATCAGGTCAATTGAATCGACGGCAGGGAGATCGTCTCTGCCGTCGATACCTGTATCTTTACGCGGCTTCCAGACCGGCCCTGGCTTTTTCCACCAGCGCGGTAAATGCAGGCTTGTCAAAAATAGCGATATCGGAAAGCACTTTGCGATCAATTTCGATCGCGGCTTTCTTCAAACCATTCATGAATACACTGTACGACATGCCGTTTTCGCGGGCACCGGCATTGATACGTGCGATCCACAGTGCGCGGAATTGACGTTTACGCTGCCGACGGTCGCGGTAAGCATATTGACCAGCCTTGGTGACGGCCTGCTTGGCGACGCGGAATACTTTACTGCGTGCGCCACGATAACCCTTGGCTTTCTCCAGAACTTTCTTGTGACGTGCGTGTGCGGTAACGCCTCTTTTTACTCTTGGCATTGTTCAATCCCCCCTAAGAATACGGCAACATACGACGCACCAATTGCACGTCATTAGCATGGACATCAAGCTTTTCGCCAAGCTGGCGTTTACGCTTGCTCGATTTCTTGGTAAGGATATGACGCAAGTGTGATTGCTTGCGCTTGTAGCCGCCTGCCGCATTTCGTTTGAAACGCTTGG
>JBATHL010000231.1:0-19519 GCA_049666745.1 Gammaproteobacteria bacterium | reverse complement strand
CAAGTCCGGACGGCAAAGCATAATCGTCACCGAGTTGCCTTACCAGGTCAACAAGACCCGATTACTGGAGAAAATAGCAGAACTGGTCAAGGAGAAACGACTCGAAGGTATTACCGGTTTGCGCGACGAATCCGACAAGGACGGCATGCGCATGGTTATCGAGTTGCGTCGCGGTGAACTGGCCGATGTGGTGTTGAATAATCTTTACAAGCAGACCCAGATGCAAAATGTGTTTGGCATCAACATGGTGGCGCTGGTCAACGGTCAGCCACGACTGCTTAATCTGAAAGAAATTCTCGACGCCTTCATTGTGCATCGACGCGAAGTGGTTACCCGCCGTACTATTTTCGATCTACGCAAGGCGCGTGACCGTGCCCATTTACTCGAAGGTCTCGCGGTAGCCCTGTCCAACATCGATGCCATCATCGCGATGATCAAACAGTCTTCCAGTCCGGCGGTCGCCAAGGCGGCCTTGCTCGAGAATCCATGGGCGCCTGGCATAGTGATGGACATGCTCCAGCGAGCGGGTGCGGAATCCTCTAGGCCAGAGGGCATCGGCGTTGACTTCGGCCTGGTTGGCGATCAATACCGCCTTACCGAAAAACAGGCACAGGCCATTCTGGATTTACGCCTGCATAAGCTGACCGGTCTGGAACAGGATAAAATCATTTCCGAGTACCGGGAGATTCTCGAAAAGATCGAAGATTTACTCGATATCCTGAATCGCGATGAGCGCTTAAAGCAGGAAATCCGGCGCGAACTTGAAGAAATCAAGGAGGAGTTTGCCGATCCTCGACGCACCGAAATCATCATCGACCATTCCGACCTGACAGTTGAGGATTTAATCAGTGAAGAAGACGTGGTGGTTACGATTTCTCATCTTGGCTACGCCAAGGCACAACCGCTCGAAACCTATTCGGCACAGCGCCGCGGTGGCAGGGGCAAGGCGGCTACACGAGTAAAGGATGAAGATTTCGTCGAGCAGATGTTTTCCGCTTCGACTCATGACACATTGCTATGTTTTTCCACTCGCGGCAAGGTGTACTGGCAAAAGGTCTACCAACTGCCGATCGGCAGTCGCACCGCGCGTGGGCGGCCGATGATAAATTTACTGCCGCTGGAAGAGAATGAACGCATCACGGCGATACTGCCGGTACGCGAATACCCGGAAGATCAGTTTATTTTCTTTGCTACCGCAAGCGGTAAGGTTAAACGCACCTCGTTATCCAATTTTTCACGTCCACGGGCAAATGGCATTATCGCCCTGGACTTGCGCGATGAGGACAGCCTGATCGGTGTACAGTTGACCGATGGCGAGTCTGACCTGTTGCTTTTCACCAGTGCCGGTAAGGGCATTCGAATTGACGAAAATGATGTCCGTGCCATGGGTAGAACCGCGGCCGGCGTACGCGGTATCAAAATAAAACCCGATGACGAGGTTATTTCGTTGATCGCGGTTGAATCTGACGCAGGACAAATCCTGTTTGCAACTGAAAACGGGTATGGCAAGCGTACCCGAATCAGTGACTTTTCGGCTCAGGGCCGCGGTGGTCAGGGCGTCATATCGATTCAGACCTCAGCGCGTAATGGCCGTGTTGTCGGCGCAATCAAGATTACAGGTGACGAAGAGGTCATGCTGATCAGTAACGGTGGTACGCTGGTGCGCACCCCGGCAGATGATATATCGATACTGGGACGTAACACCCAGGGAGTTACGCTGATTCGACTGGGCAATGAAGAGCAACTGGTACAGATTGAACCGGTTGCCGCGAGCGTCGATGACAATCCTGACAGCGACGGCTAAAATGCATTCATGAACGATGATGCACTGGAAAAGCTACGTCAACGCATCGACGCAATCGATGAACAGCTACTGAAATTATTCAATCAGCGGGCGAGCTGTGCGGTCGACGTCGCCGGGGTAAAACGTGAACTGAACGAAGCAGTCGACGAGAGTATCGATTTTTTTCGTCCCGATCGCGAAGCGCAGGTCATCAAACGGCTGAAATCCTTAAATAAGGGACCGCTCAGCGATGACGAGGTCGGCCGGCTGATTCGTGAAGTAATGTCAGCCTGCCTGGCGCTGGAACAACCGCTAAAAATCGCCTACCTCGGGCCGGAAGGCACCTTCACCCAAAGTGCGGCGCTAAAGCACTTTGGCCATTCGGTATCGACAATTCCCATGAGCAGCATTCCCGATGTCTTTAATTCGGTTGAATCCGGCCATGCCGACTATGGCCTGGTCCCGGTCGAAAACTCCACCGAAGGTGTGATTAGTCATACCCTCGATATGTTTCTTGGTTCCAACCTCAAGGTTTGTGGTGAAGTCGAAATTCGGGTGCATCATCATTTGGCAACCCGGTCGCAGGATGTCTCGGGTATCAGGCATATTTATTCACACCAGCAATCATTCGCGCAATGTCGTCGCTGGCTCGACCAAAATTTTCCCGGCATCGAACGAATTCCGGTCAGCAGTAACGCCGAGGCGGCGAGGCTCGCCAGCATAGAGAGCGAGGCTGGTGCGATTTGCGGACTACCGGCGGTGGAAATATTCGGTTTGAAGATATGTTACGAGAATATTGAAGACCTCTCCGATAACACCACCCGATTCGTTATCATCGGTAGCCAGGACGTAGGTCCCAGCGGTAATGACAAGACTTCGCTACTGATTTCGACAAAGAATATCCCTGGCGCGTTACTCGGCCTGTTGCAGCCGCTTGCAGATCACGGTATCAGCATGAATAAAATCGAATCCCGTCCCGCACAGGGGAGCAAATGGGCTTATGTTTTCTTCATCGATATCGATGGTCACCAGCTTGACGGTAATGTCGTCCAGGCATTAGATGAGCTGAAACAGCAGGCCGCGTTGTTTAAAATCCTGGGTTCGTATCCTAAAGCCTCCCTCTGATGTCTGTTATCGATTCCGCGTTGGTGCAAATCAGGCAATTGCAGCCTTATTCCCCCGGTAAACCCGTCGAGGAACTGGAGCGTGAGCTGGGCATTAGCAATGCGATCAAGCTTGCCTCGAATGAAAATCCGCTGGGATTTTCGCCACAGGTTGCAGAAGTGCTGGCCCGTGCGAGCAAGCACGTTGAACTTTACCCGGATGCCAATGCTTACTATCTAAAGCAACGATTGGCACAAAAGCTCGGCGTCGGGCAAAACCAGATCACCGTCGGCAATGGTTCTAACGATGTTCTCGACCTGGTAGCGCGCAGTTTCCTCGACAGCAGCGCGGCCGCGGTATATTCGCAATATGCCTTCATGGTCTATGCCATGGTAACCCAGGCCTGTGGCGCACAGGCCCAGGTTGCGAAAGCCACGGGGCCCGACGCTGCACAGCCCTATGGCCATGACCTGGACGCGATGCGTGCATTAATCGGTGACAACACCGCTGTGATCTTCATCGCCAATCCCAACAACCCGACGGGTACCTGGTTAGAAAGCAATGAACTGAAATCATTTATCGAACAGGTTCCGGAGCATATTGTCATCGTCATCGATGAAGCCTATTTCGAATATGTCGATTTCGAGCACTATCCGAATTCGCTAGAGTGGCTGGATCAGCATCCCAATCTGGTGGTGACGCGGACATTTTCCAAGATTTACGGTATTGCCGGATTGCGCATCGGTTACTGCGTATCGAGTCCTGAATTATGTGATCTGTTCAATCGCGTCAGGCAACCGTTTAACGGTAATACCCTGGCATTGGCAGCAGCACAGGTTGCCCTCGATGACGAAGCCTTTGTTGAGCAAAGCCGACGCTCCAATCAGCAGGGTTTGCAATTTATGCAGGCCTGGTTTGATAAACGCGGATTCGACTATATCCCCTCGGCTGGAAATTTCCTCACCGTACGCTTCGGCAACGACAGCGCCCGGGTTTACCAGGGCTTACTCGAACGCGGGGTAATCGTCAGACCAGTAGCAAATTATGATATGGCGGATTTTCTGCGCATCAGTGTCGGCAGTAAACCACAACTCGAACAGATGTTCGCTGTACTGGAAGACATTTTATGATCGATAAGCTCGCGATAATCGGGGTTGGGCTCATCGGCAGTTCGCTGTCGCTGGCGTTAAAACAGGCTGGCGCAGTTCGGCAGGTAATCGGCTTTGGGCGCAATCAGCAAAACCTTGCCAAAGGCGTCGAGCTCGGGGTTCTCGATGACTTTGCCGATTCCATCGAGGCCACTGTCAGCGATGCTGATGTTATCGTCGTCGCCGTTCCACTGGGGGCGATGCGACAGGTATTTACCGAGTTAAAATCGGCCATCAAAAAAGACGCTATCATCACCGATGTCGGCAGTGCCAAGGGCTCGGTCGTAACCGCGGCACGAGATGAGCTGGGAGCAGCATTTTCCCGTTTCGTACCTGGCCATCCGATTGCCGGTACCGAGAAGAGCGGTGTCGAGGCAGGTTTTTCGACCCTGTATCAAAATCGTCGAGTTATCATGACGCCGCTGCCGCAAACCGATCAGGATGCCATATCCGTTATCGATGAAATGTGGTGCCACTGCGGTGCCATTATCGAATACCTGAGTGTGGAACATCATGACAAGGTACTCGCGGCAACATCGCATTTACCGCACATGCTTGCCTATGCCCTGGTGCATCAGCTGTCGAATTTAAACGATCACGAGGAAATTTTCCGTTACGCTTCCGGTGGCTTTCGAGATTTCACCCGTATTGCTTCCAGCGACCCGGTTATGTGGCGCGATGTCTGTATTTCGAATGGCGATGCACTGGTAAGCCTGATCGAGCAGTACCAACAGGAACTCGACCGGGTCAAAGCGGCAATTAACGCAGAGGATGCCGATGAGTTACTCAAGTTATTCGGCAGGGCCAAGTCGGAACGTGATTCGCTGATTGGAAACTGTTAATGACGCAATTTATCTGTAGCCCCGGGGGCAGGGTCAACGGCAGCATCCGCGTACCCGGCGACAAATCGATTTCGCACCGATCCATTATTCTGTCTTCTATCGCGGAAGGAACAAGCCATATATCCGGTTTCCTGCAGGGCGAAGATAGTCTCAATACCATCAGGGCGTTTCAACAGATGGGGGTTTCGATCGAACGCGACCAGGACCAGGTTAGAGTTTACGGCGTTGGTTTACATGGCCTGGACAAACCTGGCTCCGATCTCGACATGGGCAACTCCGGTACCGCGATGCGCTTGCTGCTCGGCCTGCTGGCTGGGCAGGCGTTCGATTCGCGACTGATTGGCGATAGCTCGCTTTCGACACGGCCAATGCGGCGGGTTATCGATCCTTTGCAATCGATGGGCGCCACGATCGCAAGCCAGCCTGGTGGCCGGGCACCCCTGCAGATAAAAGCAAGCAGTGGTTTAAAGGCGATCGAATACGATATGCCGGTTGCCTCGGCCCAGGTAAAATCCTGCCTGCTGCTGGCCGGTCTCTATGCCAGTGGGGAGACCGTGGTGCGGGAACCCGCGCCGACCCGTGATCATAGCGAACGTATGTTGCGCGGATTCGGCTGCGAAGTGTTAACTAACGAATCCGAAATCCGTCTCAAGGGTAATCAGGTTTTAACAGCGCGTGACATCGAAGTGCCGGCTGATATTTCGTCGGCGGCGTTTCTTATGGTGGCGGCATCGATCGCCGCAGACAGCGAAATTACGTTACGCCACGTTGGCGTTAACCCGACACGCACCGGAGTTATCGATATTCTTAAATTGATGGGGGCAGATATTGAACTGCTTAATCAGCGCGATATCGGTGGTGAACCGGTGGCTGACATCAGCGTGCGCAGCGCCGAATTATCGGGCATAGATATTCCTTCGCACCTGGTGCCACTGGCAATCGATGAATTCCCGGTGCTTTTTATTGCCGCCGCCTGTGCCGATGGAACTACCCGTTTAAGCGGCGCAGAGGAATTGCGGGTCAAGGAAAGTGACCGCATCCAGGTTATGGCGGATGGTCTCACGGTGCTTGGCGTCGATGCACAATCACGGGATGACGGCATCGTCATCCAGGGTGGTCAGTTAGGTGGCGGTGAAATTGAATCGCATGGCGATCATCGCATCGCAATGGCATTCAGCATCGCCTCATTGCGTGCCACAACGGAAATTTGCATAAATGAATGCGCCAATGTAAACACGTCATTCCCCGGCTTTGTAGAACTCGCTCATCAAGCTGGAATCAGGATTATGGTCAATGCCGGATAAGGACGCTTTTGTAGTTGCCATCGACGGTCCGGGCGGTTCCGGGAAAGGCTCGCTGGCGGCCAATGTCGCTCAAGCGCTTGATTTTCATTTACTCGATAGCGGCGCTATTTATCGCCTGTTGGCGTTAAAGGCAATGCAGCAGGGCGTTGATCTGGAGCAGGAAAGCGAAGTGATTGCAGTCCTGGATGATTTCAACATACGCTTTGAAGCTGGCGATGAATTGACTATTCCATATCTCGATGATCAGGATGTAGCAGAGGTATTACGCCAGGAGGCAACCGGTGAAGCCGCCTCTAAAGTAGCGCGTCATAGTGAGGTACGACAGCATCTACTAGGATTGCAGCGGTCGTTTTTCAAGCCTCCGGGACTGGTCGCCGACGGGCGTGATATGGGCACTGTAGTGTTCCCGCAGGCCCGATTTAAGTTTTTTTTGTGTGCAAGTATCGAAATTCGGGCGCAAAGACGATATAAGCAGTTGAAAAATATGGGGTTATCCGCTAATATCGCGCAGCTTCAAGCGGATATAGCCGAAAGAGACGAGCGTGACCAGAGTCGCAGCGTCTCACCGTTGACGCCCGCCGAAGACGCATTGATCGTGGAAACGAGCTTACTTGACCTGTCACAGGTTACCAAACTCGTGCTGAGTCACATCAGAGATAGCGACCAGACGATCAATACAAGGTCCCCGTAGACACACTTGTCTGCAGGGTTTTTTTAAACTTAACTAGATAGTTAGTTGCAGTTGGATTAGCTATCGAATATATCTTTATCAGGAATCTTCCATGTCTGAAAACTTTGCAGAAATGTTCGAGCAAAGCATTACCCAAATGAATATGCGTGTCGGTGAGATCATCACCGGCGAAGTTGTCGATATCAACCGCGATGTTGTCATCGTCAATGCGGGCCTCAAGTCTGAGGGTGTTATCCCGGTAGAACAATTTTATGATGATCAGGGTGAACTCGATGTCAAAATAGGCGATACCGTCGAAGTGGCACTCGATTCATTCGAAGATGGTTACGGCGAATCGCGCCTGTCGCGTGAAAAAGCCAAGCGTGCGCGCGCCTGGACTCGACTCGAGGAAGCGCAACAGGCTGACGAAATCGTTACCGGTCGTTTTACCGGCAAGGTCAAAGGTGGATTTACCGTTGATATCGGTGAAATTCGTGCCTTCCTGCCGGGCTCGCTGGTCGACGTACGTCCCGTCCGTGACACGGCCTATCTCGAGGAAAAAGAACTCGAATTCAAAATCATCAAACTCGATCAAAAGCGCAATAACGTTGTTGTATCGCGACGCGCCGTGGTTGAAAGGGAATTCAGCGAAGAACGCGAAAAGTTACTCGAGACTTTGAAAGAAGGCGAACGTGTACGTGGTATCGTAAAAAATCTTACCGATTACGGCGCTTTCCTCGACCTGGGTGGCATCGACGGCCTGTTGCACATCACCGATATGGCCTGGAAGCGTGTCAAGCATCCGTCCGAGGTAGTTGAAATCGGTCAGGAAATCGACGTTGTGGTACTCAAGTTTGATCGTGACAAGAACCGCGTATCCTTAGGCTTGAAACAAATGGGCGACGATCCCTGGGAAAATATCATGCGTCGTTACCCGGAAGGTCAGCGCCTGTTCGGACATGTCAGCAATATCACGGATTACGGCTGTTTTGTTGAAATTGAAGATGGTGTCGAAGGGCTGGTACACGTTTCAGAAATGGACTGGACCAATAAAAACGTCAATCCTAACAAGGTAGTTACCCTGGGTGACGAGGTCGAAGTTGTTATCCTCGAAATAGACGAAGAGCGCCGACGTATTTCACTGGGCATGAAGCAATGCAAGGCGAATCCCTGGGAAGAATTTGGTACTACCAACAATAAGGGCGATATCATCGGTGGTAAAATCAAATCTATCACTGACTTTGGTATCTTCATCGGTCTGGATGGAAATATTGATGGCCTGATCCATCTTACCGATCTGTCCTGGAATAAACCAGGTGAAGAAGCCGTGCGTGAATACCAGAAGGGACAGGAAGTCGAAGCCATGGTATTGTCAATCGATCCAGAGCGTGAACGTATCTCGCTGGGCATCAAGCAGATCGAAAAAGATCCGTTTGCAAGCTTCATCGCGGATAAACCGAAAGGTAGTATAGTGTCTGGAACGGTAATTTCGGTTGATGCCAAGGCGGCTGTGGTCGATCTCGGCGATGGCATTGAAGGCTTGTTACGGGCTTCCGAAATGGCAACAGACCGGGTAGAGGATGCTCGCTCATTTATGAATGAAGGTGATCAGATCGATGCCAAGATTACCGGTATGGATCGTAAGGGACGCAGTATTTATCTCTCGATCAAGGCCAAGGATAGCGATGAAGAGCAGGAAGCACTGAAGGATTACACTGCCAGTAGTGATGCTAAGGCAGCAACTACCAGCTTTGGTGATCTGCTCAAGGAAAAAATGGATTCCTGATCCACAATCGGGTGGCGGGTATAAACCCGCCACCCAACCAGATTATCGGACCATGTAATGAATGAAACAGAATTTGTACCCTCGATGACCAAGTCGGACCTGATCGATAATTTGTCTAAGAATCAGGGGCATCTGGCATATAAGGATGTTGAGTTGGCGGTAAAAAGTCTGATCGAAATGATGAGTAGCGCCTTATCCAACGGCGAGCGTATTGAAATTAGAGGTTTCGGCAGTTTCAGCCTGCATTACCGACCACCGCGAACCGGACGCAACCCGAAGTCCGGCGAAAAAGTAGATTTACCCGGTAAGTACGTACCACATTTCAAACCCGGCAAAGAGTTGCGTGATCGCGCCAATACCGAGAAATAAATTTACAATCTTCTTCCGAGCAGAACTGGATAACAGCAAATGGATATCTGGTTATTTCTACTAATCCTGTCAGCAATTCTGATCGGCTGGTTACTGGGTCGATGGCAGCCATTCAAAAAAAGCAACGCACAGCATTCTGACCTTTTCACGGAAAAGTACGCCAGCGGGTTGAATTACCTTCTCTCCGATGACTCTGACAATGCGATAAAGATCTTTACCGACCTGGTCGACGTCAACAAGGAGACAATTGGAATTCATATTGCCCTTGGAAAACTGTTTCGCTCGAAAGGCGAGGTCGATCGAGCCATAAAAATTCACCAGAACCTGCTGGCCCGCCCAAATCTTACCCGCAGACAACGCCACATGGCCATCGCCGAACTGGCCAGTGACTATCTCAAAGCGGGACTGCTGGACCGCGCCGAAAAGCTTTACCGGGAGATGATTGAACTCAATGCCGATACCAGGCAGGCATATCAACGACTGCTGGATTTGTATATCACTGAGAAATCCTGGGAAGAAGCCGCAGAGTGTGCACGGCTACTGTATAAAATGGGTGAACCCGAGGCTAATGTGATTTACAGCCAGTGCTTGTGCGAAATCGCCAGTAATGCCGTCGATAGTGGTAACAATCGTCTCGCCCGCACTAGCCTGGATAGAGCGCTCGAAGTCGATGCCGGTTGCGTTCGCGCTGCCTTGATCTTAATCCGCCTGCATTTAAAAACTGATAATACAGCCAGGGCTAAAAGCATTTTTCAGCGCCTGATTCAGCAGAGCCCCGAGTATATGCCGCTGTATATAGAGCCTGCTCGTCAAATTTATCATGGTAACGAGAACCGGGTTTACCAGGAGTTTCTGCAAAACCAGTACCAACGGCATCATTCGACACGACTCGCGATTGCTTTGCTTGAATACTACGCGCGCAATGGCGAAATTGAAAAAGCACGACAATTTTTATCCGACGTTCTGAACCAGTCACCTTCCTTCGAGGTTTTTGAATTTGCATTGCGTTTTTTAAAGTCTAATCCTGATCAACTGGGCGAAACCAGGGAAACCCTGTCGACCTTTTTGAAGACCTTGCAGGATAAGAAAATTGAGTATATCTGTTCACGATGTGGCTATGAAAGTCATGCCATACAGTGGCTGTGCCCAAGCTGTCGAAACTGGGCTTCGATGAAGCCTGACAAGTCATGAATGATCCCAGGATTATTGTTGCACTCGATTTCTCCGAGCGGCAGCAAGCTATCGAATTCTCGCGTAAAGTCACGCCGGATCAATGTCGCCTGAAGGTTGGCAAGGAACTATTCACCAGCGCGGGTCCGGCACTGGTCGAAGAACTGGTGGGCTACGGTTACGATGTATTTCTCGATTTAAAATTTCACGACATCCCGAGTACTGTTATGAAAGCGTCCAGTGTCGCCGCCAAGCTGGGGGTATGGATGTTGAATGTGCACGCACTGGGTGGAGCGGCAATGATGCAGGCGGCGCGTGAAGGTATTGAAGTCGTTGCCCAGCGACCCTTCCTGATTGCGGTAACCGTGTTGACCAGTATGTCGGCACGGGATTTACAGGATTTAGGAATAGCGACACCGCTGCCGCAAATCGTCGACCAACTGGCCCGAACTGCGATTTCGAGTGGCCTCGACGGGGTAGTTTGCTCGGCGCAGGAAGCGCCCGTATTACGCGCAAGTGTAGGTGATGCCGCACTATTGGTAACACCCGGAATTCGGCCGGACTGGGCTTCGGCAGATGATCAACGACGCATTGTCACGCCACAACAGGCAATTTCCGATGGCGCCAGTTACCTGGTCATAGGCCGGCCCATAACCCGGCACGAGAACCCGGCGCAGGCACTGGAGATGATTTCCGCTTCAATTTCGTAACCGACTTGAACATACGTGGATGACAGCTATTTGCTGAATCGTTAAACTAGCGTCAAGTTTTATTACTCCGATGGCCTCAGATGGATCCCAATTTCCTAGATTTTGAACAACCGATCGCTGAACTCCAGGCCAAGATTTCAGAATTACGCTTTGTTACCGATGATTCGGATATAAACATTAGCCAGGAAATTCAGACCCTGGAGCGCAAGGCGGAATCTCTCACCAACTCTATTTTCGGCAAGCTTTCGGCCTGGCAGATTTCTCAGCTATCACGCCATCCCAATCGACCTTACTCGCTTGACTACATTGAGCGGATATTTACCGACTTCGAATACCTGCACGGTGATCGTGTTTATGCTGACGATAATCCGGTTGTCGGTGGTGTTGGGCGCCTGGAAGGTAAACCTGTCATGGTTATCGGGCAACAAAAGGGGCGCGACACCCGGGAAAAAATAAAACGCAATTTCGGCATGCCGCGACCCGAGGGTTATCGTAAGGCTTTGCGGCTGATGAAAATGGCTGAAAAGTTTAAGATGCCCCTGATAACCCTGGTTGATACTCCGGGGGCCTATCCCGGTATTGGTGCCGAAGAACGAGGGCAGAGCGAAGCGATTGCGAGAAATCTTTTCGCGCTTGCCGAACTGAAAACGCCGGTGATCTGTACCGTAATCGGCGAGGGTGGCTCTGGTGGTGCGCTGGCAATTTGTATCGGCGATCGTATCAATATGTTGCAATACGCCACCTACTCGGTTATCTCGCCTGAAGGCTGCGCGTCGATTCTGTGGAAAAGCGCGGACAAGGCGTCCCTGGCCGCGGAGGCCATGGGTATCACCGCCCAGCGCCTGTTTTCGTTGAAACTGGTTGACAATATCATCCCGGAACCTCTGGGTGGAGCCCATCGAGACTATGACCAGATCGCCAGTTCCCTGAAACAGAACCTGATCGAGAGCCTTGAGGCTCTCGAGTCTATCACTATCGACAGGTTGCTCGATCAGCGCTACCAGAAGCTAATGGATTTTGGCCAGTATCGGGAAGCCTGATAGGATATCTGCTTTAAACACCGGCCAGTCACATGCAATCATGTCTGGAGCTGATTCCCGATGATGCTCAAAGGGTCTTTATAGCCTTTAGCGGCGGCCTCGATTCAACCGTATTACTGCATCTGCTCGTCGCCGATCCCCGAAAATTTAAAATTATTCCCTGGCATTTTAATCACGGCCTGCTTGATGTCGCCTCCGACATGGAACAATTCTGTATCGGGCAGGCGGAGCTCCTGGGCCTCGAAATCAGGGTTGACCAGCTTCGCCTGGACAAGATCGAGGGTAATGTTGAAGCTGTCGCAAGACATAAGCGTTACGCATTGTTTGCACAACACACCCATGCTGGCGATTGCATCTTAACTGCCCATCATGCCGATGATCAGGCCGAAACTTTCCTGTTGAATGCATTGCGCGGATCGGGCAGTGCAGGACTGCGTGGTATCGCCAGGCAACGCGTACTGGACGGTGGTGCCCTGTTACTGCGGCCATTGCTGGATTCTAGCCGTAACCAGCTGGAAACCTATGCCAGAGAACATAAACTAAGCTGGGTTGACGATCCCAGTAATCAAACCAGCAAATTCGATCGCAACTATCTGCGTAACCAGGTTATACCTTTGCTAAAAACCCGCTGGCCGAATTTTCAGCGTTCACTCGCAACCGCTAGCGAGTTACAGTCCGAGATTCAGGATGTACTCGACGAAGTAGCCGCACTCGATTTTTTGCAGTTAAAATCATCTCCGTCGAGAGGTATCGCGACACTGGATGTTGCGCAGCTCTTGTTACTTTCCCCGGGCCGGCGCAAAAACCTGGTGCGTTACTGGATCACTGACGCAGGATTGCCGGTAATTTCGCACGCCCGAATGCAGGAATTAATGCATCAGATCCTCGCGAAAGCCGATGCCAGACCGGAAATTGCAATGCCCGATTACTCGATCAGAATTTATGATCAGCGTCTCTTCCTGGTGGTCAACGACAAGCTTCACGAACGCAGTGGCAGCTTCGATTTTGGTTTGCAAACGAATGTTGAAATAGAAAAATTTGGCCTGCGAATGCAGCGCTGCGAAATCTTCAGGGAACTCGGATTCAGCGATCAAAATCAGGCTTTAAGCCTCAAATTTCGCGATGATGGCCAGCAAAATGATGATCGTCATCGGCTCAAACGAATGTTTCAAAAACACCGTGTACCACCGTGGGAGCGTGCGGCGATTGCGCAGGTTTATCTGGATGGAAAACTGGAAGGATTATTGCTATGAGCGACAAGGGTGGTAAGGACCGCGTCTTTGCCAGGGCTTTAAGCGACGTCAAGGCCTTTGAATTCAACGATACCGTGGCCAATGTTTTTCAGGACATGATATCGCGCTCGGTACCTGGCTATGCGCTGTTGCTACATATGATTGGTTTGTACGCCGATATTTTCGTCCAGCCCGGTAGCCGCGTCTTCGATCTGGGATGTTCGCTGGGAGAAGCTACACAGGTTATCGCTGATCGGGCAGGCGACGTCGATTGCGAAATCGTCGCCGTCGATAGTTCGGCGGCGATGATAAACAAATGCGGACAGTTGCGCACTGCAGCGAAAAAAATTCAATGGCGTTGTGAAGATATTCGGCAAACTGAAATCAGCAATGCGTCGATGGTGGTATTGAACCTGACGCTGCAATTTCTACCCCCTGAAGAAAGGTTGGCTTTATTACACAAGATTCAGCTGGGCCTCAATCCAGGCGGCATACTGGTTTTATCGGAAAAAGTTGTGTTTGATGACGCAACAGAAAACGAGCGCATGGTGCAGTTGTACCAGGGCTTTAAAAAAACCATGGGTTATAGTGATCTCGAAATTAGTCAGAAACGTAACGCACTTGAAAATGTACTGATTCCTGACAGCGAAGCGCAGCATTTACAGCGCCTCAATGATGCCGGGTTCGATGAATTCTACCAGTGTTTCAGGAGTTTCAATTTCGTCTCTTACCTGGCGATAAAAGCGTGACCCTGAAAGCTCTATTCGACTATTTCCGCAGTCATGGCCTCAATCATTGGGCGCAACAGCTTGAAATTGAAAGTTCAGACTGGCTGGTAAACCATGGCGATTATACGCGGTGGTCCACGGCCCTCGAAGCTTTACCCGTAATCAGCAATGCGCGCGGTAATTTTGATGCTGCCGCCGTTACAGTAGATGGAGACTGTGCGGACCCAGCCAGTTTGCGTCAGGCCCTGCGAGGTTTAATGCCCTGGCGAAAAGGACCCTATCAGGTAGCCGACGTATTCATTGATTGTGAATGGCGCTCCGATTTCAAATGGGATCGGGTATTACCGCATCTGGCGCCTTTGGAAGGTCGACGAATTCTCGATATTGGCTGCGGTAATGGCTATCACTGCTGGCGCATGCTGGCGCAATCGCCGGAGATTGTCCTGGGAATTGAACCCTCGGTATTGTTCAACCTGCAGTTTCGGGCGATACATAAATATTTGCCGCGGGCACAAATTCAGCTACTGCCGATTGGTGTGGAGAAAATTCCAGCAGACCTGGACTGGTTCGACAGCGTATTTTCGATGGGCGTGCTCTATCATCGCAGAAGTCCGCTGGATCATCTTTATCAACTCAAGAGTTTCCTCGTCAGTGGAGGTGAACTTTGCCTCGAGACGCTGGTGATCGAGGCTGGAGCAGGCGAGATACTGTTACCGCAGGATCGCTATGCAAGAATGCGCAACGTCTGGTTTATTCCGTCTTCGGCAGAGCTGGTTGCCTGGCTACAGCGCTGTGGATTCAGTAATGTTCGAGTTGTCGATGAAACGGTAACTGAGATCACTGAACAACGAATTACCGACTGGATGCAGTTTGAATCACTGGCACAGTGCCTGGACCCGGACGATATGAGCCTGACAATCGAGGGTTTACCGGCGCCACGGCGCGCCGTGGTCCTTGCAAACAAGCCCTGATCTAGCCCAGCTCTACGTAAACTACCTGGTTGCGGCCATTTTCCTTGGCTTTATAGACGCCTTCGTCGCCGGCGTGGAACATGGCTTCAAAATCCCTGTCAGCACCGACTTCCATCGAGGTCACACCGATGCTGGTGGTGATGGTCAGGCCATTCGGTTTCATGTCTTCAATCGCAAGACGAAGTTTCTCAGCCTTTAGCTGCGCATCCTCGCCATTGCAATGGGTCATGAGTACGACAAATTCTTCACCGCCGTAGCGCGACACCAGGTCGCCGTCGCGAAAACTGTCATTGAGCAGCTTACCCGTCAACTCCAGCACGATATCACCCGCGGCATGCCCATGATTGTCATTAACCGCCTTGAAATGATCAAGGTCGATGACCAGCATACTTACCGGGTATTTATGGCGCAACGCCTGGGAAATAAACTTGTCAGAAAACTCCATCAGGCTATGTCGGTTATGGCAACCGGTCAGCTTGTCGGTAGTCGCAAGGGCAAACAGTTCGCGACGAATATCGTGTACTTTATCGAGCAGGCGCTTGTTGGTAATCAGGTTGGCAATACGAACCATTAATTCTTCGTGCAGGATGGGCTTTGGCAGGAAGTCGCTGACCCCCGAGTGGTAAAGCGAAATCCGTTTTTGCACATCGTCTTCGTCGGTAATCGCAATGATTGGAATGAAACCGCGACCATCTTCGTAAGATCGAATTTGGGCAACCAGCTCGTCACCCTTCATCTTGCCCCCGAGGTTGATTTCGGTAATCGCAAGATCATAGGCCTCGGCATGAGAGCCATAAATAGTGACTGCATCGTATTCCGCACAGGCTTCTTCTACTGTTTTGAAATGCGAGACCTGGTAACCGGTTTCCTTTAACTGGGCCAGAATATCAGTCGCGACTTCGTCGTCATCCTCGACAAATAGAATTCGACCCTCAAAAAAGACCGGGTCCAGGTGCAGATCGACAAAATGCACGATCTGGTCTTCGATCTGGTGTTCGTTGAGTTCGTGAATGACACTGTCGACCCGGACCGGAAGATCTTCGGCAAGCAACTCGGTATTTTCGGTCAGAAACAGAACAGGAGTATTTTTATAGCGCTCGTGTCGGTTGCAGTAAGCAACAAACTCTTCTCCAGGGCCATCTTTCAGCTCCTGGTTGACACAAATAATGTCATATGCCCCGGAATCGGCATAGGCACGAGCAGACTCGATACTGTCGCCAGTATCGGTGTCGAAGCCCTGTTGCGCGAGGGTATGATCCAGCAGCTCACGGTAGGCGAGATTATTTTCGATTATTAAAGCTCGCATACGCCAGAGTATAGAACAGCATATTTTGTTTGTTTTCTATTTTTTCGCGGCCGGAAGTTCGATTTTCGAAGCTCTCTATCGGGTGAAATAAGTCTATAATGTCGGCGCTTCGATTGTCTTCAAAATGCGATTCTGCTATCGTTTCTTTCCAACCTACGTACCTTACGTGCATTCAATCTTTCTGGGGTCTATGAGCCGATTCATATTTATCACTGGTGGTGTTGTTTCATCACTGGGCAAGGGCATTGCATCTGCCGCACTGGGCGCTTTACTGCAATCGCGCGGGCTTAGCGTCAATATGATCAAGCTCGATCCGTATATCAACGTTGATCCGGGAACCATGAGCCCATTCCAGCATGGGGAGGTCTATGTCACCGATGACGGTGCCGAAACTGATCTCGATCTGGGGCATTATGAACGCTTCGCCGGGGTGCATTGCTCCCGCAGCAGTAACTATACGACAGGCCAGATTTACGAAAGCGTGATTGCCAAGGAACGCCGTGGTGATTATCTCGGCGCGACGGTGCAGGTGATCCCGCATATTACCGATGAAATCAAGAATTCGGTGCTCAACAGCACGAATGGCGCCGATATCGTGCTGGTCGAAATTGGCGGAACCGTGGGTGATATCGAATCTCTGCCATACCTGGAAGCGATTCGGCAGATGGGTTTCGAGCTAGGTCACCAAAACGTGCTTTATATACACCTGACTTTACTACCTTATCTGCCAGCCGCGGGTGAAATCAAGACCAAGCCGACCCAGCACTCGGTCAAGGAATTACGTTCCATCGGTATTCAACCGGACGTTCTGTTATGTCGTGCCGATCGACCCATCCCTATCGAAGAACGCCGCAAGATTGCGTTGTTCACCAACGTCGCTGAGGAAGCCGTAATCTACGCGGTTGATGTTGATCATATATACAAAATACCGCGAGAGCTTTACCTGCAGGGGCTCGATGACATCGTAGTCAAGCATTTCTCAATGGATTTGCCACCGGCAGATCTGTCTGGATGGGACAGCGTGGTAGAAGCGCTGGAACACCCGGAAAACGAGGTATCGATCGGCTTCGTGGGTAAATATGTAGACCACACCGATGCCTATAAGTCTTTGAACGAAGCGCTCGCTCATGCCGGTGTTCACACCAGGACCAGGGTAAACATCGTCAAGATCGATTCCGACTCGATTGAAAGCGATGGTATCGACGCCCTCAAAGGACTGGACGCAATCCTCGTGCCCGGCGGTTTCGGCAGTCGTGGTATCGAAGGCAAGATTGCTGCAGCTAACTATGCGCGCGTCAATAATGTCCCGTACCTCGGAATTTGCCTCGGTATGCAGGTCGCCGTAATCGAATACGCGCGCAATGTACTGGGGCTGACCAAGGCGCACAGCTCCGAATTCAATCCGAAGACACCGGACCCGGTAATCGCACTGGTTACCGAATGGCTGGATCGAGATGGTTCGATCGAGATCCGTGATGAAAATACCGATCTTGGCGGTACCATGCGACTCGGTGCGCAAACCTGCAAGCTGGTACCCGGCACCAATACGCGGCGTGCTTATGGTAGCGAAGAGGTCCACGAGCGTCATCGACATCGTTACGAATTTAATAATAACTACCTGCAAAAACTGCAGGATGCAGGCCTGGTCATCTCGGGGCTTTCGGTCGACAATGAACTGGTCGAAATGGTCGAACTGTCCGATCATCCCTGGTTTATTGGATGTCAATTTCATCCCGAATTCACCTCGCAGCCACGCGAAGGCCACCCTTTGTTCAACAGCTTCATAAGCGCGGCAGTCGCCTACCACAAGGCCAGTTCATAATGAAACTATGTGATTTCGAGGTTGGTCTGGACCAACCGCTATTTCTGATGGCCGGACCCTGTGTCATCGAGTCGGAGCAACTGGCACTGGATACGGCCGGAGAGTTGCAACAGATCTGCAAGACTTTGAATATACCATTTATATTCAAATCTTCCTTCGATAAGGCCAACCGTTCCAGTAGCAAGAGCTTTCGTGGCCTGGGGATTGAGAAGGGACTGGCGATTCTGCAAAAAGTACGTAGCAGCCTTAATGTACCGGTGGTTACGGATGTGCATGAAGATACCCCCCTGGACGAAGTGGCCAGTGTGGTTGACGTTCTGCAAACCCCGGCATTTTTGTGCCGGCAGACCAATTTCATACAAAATGTATGCGCGCAACAAAAGCCGGTGAATATTAAAAAAGGCCAGTTTCTTTCACCCTGGGATATGCAGCAGGTGGTCGATAAGGCGGAGGAGACCGGCAACCAACAAATCATGGTTTGCGAGCGTGGCGCCAGCTTTGGTTACAACAACCTGGTTTCCGATATGCGTTCGCTGGCAGTAATGCGCCAAAGCGGATGCCCGGTCGTTTTCGATGCCACGCATTCGGTACAGTTACCGGGTGGTCAGGGCAGTTCCTCGGGTGGGCAACGCGAATTCGTGCCGGTGCTTGCGCGAGCCGCCGTGGCAGCGGGCGTTTCCGGCCTGTTTATGGAAACTCACCCCAATCCGGAAAAGGCACTCAGCGATGGCCCTAATGCCTGGCCGCTGGCGCAAATGCAATCGTTGCTGAAGGTGCTGATTGAACTGGATCAGGTCATTAAAGGGGCTGTCATGCATGAAAACGAATTACTGTAAGACAACCAGGGAATCAAACGTGAGTTTAAATGACTACCATTAGCAAAATCGTTGGTCGAGAAATTCTGGATTCACGCGGCAATCCAACCGTCGAGGCCGAAGTAACATTGGATAACGGGATGACGGGCAGGGCGGCAGCCCCCTCGGGTGCATCCACGGGTGAACGCGAGGCTATCGAATTGCGCGACGGCGATAAAGCGCGCTACCTCGGCAAGGGCGTCACTAAAGCCGTATCCCATGTTAATAACGAAATAGCAGAGCTTGCCCTCGGCCGCGACTGCAACGATCAAAGCGGGCTCGATCAGGCGATGATTGACCTCGACGGTAGCGATAACAAAGCCAGGCTCGGTGCCAATGCCTTACTCGCGGTGTCGCTGGCAAATGCACAAGCGGCGGCGCTTGCGGCCGGGCAACCATTGTTTCGATTTCTGGGTGGCGATAACGCAAACCGGTTGCCGGTACCCATGATGAACATCATTAATGGTGGCGCGCATGCTGACAACAGCGTCGATATGCAGGAATTCATGATTCTCCCCGCCGGTGCACCTAGTTTCAGTGAGGCGCTGCGTTATGGTACCGAGGTGTTTCACGCGTTGAAAGCGGTGCTTGCGGCAAAAGGCATGAATACCGCAGTGGGTGACGAGGGCGGTTTTGCACCGGATCTGTCTTCCAATGAAGAAGCCATCGAAGTGATATTA
>JBATHL010000230.1:0-2331 GCA_049666745.1 Gammaproteobacteria bacterium | reverse complement strand
TGCCACGACCGTCAACCTACTGATTGCGAGAGATATGCAATGCGGACAGACACCGCGTTATGCGCGCCGGTTAGCACAGATTTAGCACAATCAGATACAAGGCAGAAAAAAGAAGCGAGTGGCGTGACGCCTACCCGCTTGTTTTTGAGTTGAAAAATGGCGCGCCCGGAGAGATTCGAACTCCCGACCGCCTGGTTCGTAGTGTTCCAGCTGAAACAGTGTATCTTATTGTTATTTCATATCTTTATACGACTTACACTGTCCAATAAAATTGGGCTATTTGACCTTGTTTGCCCTTATTCGGGGTTATTTGGTGTCATCTATTGGACAAATAGTCATTTGCGCGAATATCAATAAGCTACTGATTTCATAATAATTCTAGCAAACACAGCCCTTACAACACTAATTCCCGGGAAGTTCCGGCATATTTAACGGCAAATTTTAACTGATTAATTGCGATTGAGTAATTTTAATTACTTGTTATTATTGCCGTTAATTACATATATTAAACGGCATAGTTACCGGCATTATGAAAACTTATCTTATGGAACCAATGATCCCTGTTGACGACCGGGATGAACTCTCCGATCTGGCGCTTGAGCTAGTATCGAAGGCGAGCGCATTAGCAGGACAGGTCCATGGACAGGTTCAAGAAGGGATTGGCGACCTGGTGCGATCCATGAACTGTTACTACTCGAACTTAATCGAAGGGCACAACACTCACCCGCGCGATATCGAGCAGGCCCTCAGCGACAACTATTCCCGAAACACGGCGCGCAGGGCACTACAGCTTGAGGCTCGCGCACATATCGACCTGCAAAGAATGATCGATATGGGAGAAGATCCAGCCGTTGCACCTACCTCAACGGAATATATCCAATGGCTGCACCGGGAGTTTTGCAGTCGGCTTCCGGAAGAGCTGTTATGGGTCGAAAATCCCGACACCGGAGAGAAAATTCGCGTGATGCCGGGTGAAATAAGAACCGGTAGCGTTCAAGTCGGCCGCCATCTACCGCCGACAGCCGAAGAGTTATCGGCATATCTTGCTCGTTTTGAGGAAGCGTATATCCCCGACCGTTTATCCAGAAGCAAGCAGATCATCGCTGTTGCAGCCTCACACCACCGGCTGCTCTGGATACACCCGTTTTATGATGGCAATGGGCGTGTCGCCCGACTCATGTCCCATGCCCTGTTACTTCATGCAGGTATTGGCAGCAGCCTATGGTCAGTGGCTCGTGGCTTGGCACGTAATGTTGAAGCATACAAGAGCGCGTTAATACTGGCCGATGAGCCACGCCGTGGTGACCTGGACGGTCGTGGAACATTGTCTGACAAGAGACTTCAGGAGTTCACACACTTCTTCCTCAAAACCTGCATTGACCAGGTCGATTTCATGGAGTCTCTGTTGCAGCCATCTGAATTACTGCGACGCATGAAGCTCTATATTGATGATGAGATCGCTGCGGGACGTCTCCCGAGCGGTTCCCTGGCACTTCTAAGAGAGGCCTTTCTGGCCGGCGAGTTGGCACGGGGAAATGCGGCCAGCCTGACCGGTTATCAGGAAAGGCGCGGCCGTCAGATTCTGGCGAAACTGCTTGAGTGCGGATTGCTAATATCCCAGGGACCGCGGGCACCGGTACGTCTTGGGTTTCCGATAGATGTTGTGGAAAGATGGTTTCCGAACCTGTACCCCGTGAACTAACAAAGACTTAGCTCCATGCATCTCTCTGACGAAACCGTCCATGGCAGTTCTCGGAACAAGTCGAATAAGACATGCATCCTGTCATACGCAACATGATCAACCTCACTGTGTCGAGCCATCATCCTTTGAGCCTGTACCGCCCGGCATGACCGCCTGCATATCCACGGGATGAATATGCACATCGCGCTGCGGGAAGGCGATAGTGATGCCCTCCTCGGCGAACCGGCGATGAATTTTCCGGTGCATGTCGGTCATCACCGGCAAACGGTCCGCGAGCGTCCCGACGAAGACACGAAAGGCAAGATTCAGGCTGCTGTCTGCGAACTGGTCGAACACCACGCCGGGCGGTGGCTCTTCCAGTACCCGTTCATCCTCATGCGCCAGCTCGAGCAGGATCTCTATCGCCTTGTCGACATCGCTGCCGTAGGCGATGCCCACCTGGATCAGGATCCGCGTCATCTCGTCCGACAACGTCCAGTTCAACAACCGCCCGGTGATCAGTTCCTTGTTCGGGATCAGGAGCTCCTTCTGCTCGAAGTCGCGGATGGTCGTGGCCCGGATGCGGATGCGCATGACCCTGCCCGAGGCGTCACCGACCGTTATGAGATCGCCGACCCGCACCGGCCGTT
>JBATHL010000229.1:0-9399 GCA_049666745.1 Gammaproteobacteria bacterium | reverse complement strand
ACCAAAGCATCGCTTCGCCGCCGACGATACCCATGACAAAGGAAACCAGGGTCAGCGAAAACAACAGCAGGAACGCGGTGCGCTTTTGATAAAAGGCAGCCAGCGAAGAAACACCGATGAGCAGGGCATAAAATCCAATGATAAAATAGTTCATGATTCAGCCCTCACTTCGGATGGCGCAAGCGTGGATTGGTCAGGATCGACCCCACGTCAGCGGCCAGGTTTAACAGGATAAAGGTCGCCGCAAAAATCAGGCAGCAGGCCTGGACTACTGGAAAATCACGCTTGGTTACCGCGTCGACCAGCAATTGCCCGATACCGGGATAGACGAACACCACTTCAACCAGCACCACCCCGGTCACCAGGTAGGCAAGGTTAAGGGCGACGACGTTGATGACCGGCGCCCAGGCATTGGGCAATGTATGTTTAACGATGACCTTCCATGCCGGCACACCTTTCAACCGGGCCATTTCAACATAGGGCGATGCCAACAGGTTGATGATCGAGGCCCGTGTCATGCGCATCATGTGGGCTACCACAACCAGCACCATGGTCAAAGCGGGCAGGAAGGTGCGGTCAAGCTTCTCCAGCAGGGTCATGCCATCGTCTATCTTGGCAATTGCCGGAAAATATTCACCCTGGACCGCGAGGAACAGAATCAATATATAACCGAGAAAAAATTCCGGTGACGATATCGAAGTCAGGGTCACGACATTGGCGACCCGGTCAAACACCGTATTTCTGTACAATGCCACCAGTACACCCAGGAAAATGGCCACAGGTACCGCGATGATGGCGGCATACAGTGCCAGGAACAGCGTATTGGCGAACCGCGTGTATATCGCTTCCGATACCGGTTTTTGTGATACCAGGGATTTGCCAAAATCCCCCGTCACGGCATTGCCCAGCCATTCGAAATAGCGGATCGGTGCTGCTCGATCGAGGCCGAGTTGCGCGCGCATCGCGGCCAGGTTTTCCTCGGTGGCACCCTGTCCGAGCACGGCCTGGGCGATGTCTCCGGGCAACAGCTCCACCGCACCGAAGATTATGATTGAAATGACCAGGAGCGTTACTAACCCCAGCCCCAGTCTTTTTGCGACTATATTCAGGATATCGCCCATAGCGTTCCTCCCCCTAAAGTGACATCGATTACCTGACGCACCTTGATTTATTATTCAGGCTACCCGTGTACCCCGGTGGTGCCGGGGTACACGGGCTAGCCTGTGCATTAACATTATTATTGCCTAAAGACACAAGCCAGACAGTTTAGGCAAACCACCAGCGATGGTAACCGCGCCCACCATCGAGCTCCCAGCTCGCTGCCAGGCTCGGACCATGCTGTACTTTCTTGTTACGCGCATACACGAAGTTGGCAAAGAATGGGATCACGGTGCCGCCGTCATCGCTTGCCAGCACGCACATCTCGCGATACTGCTCGGCGCGACGGGTCTCATCGAGCTCCGCTTTGGCCATCAGCAGCAACTCGTTGAAGCGCTTGTTCTGCCAGTGCGACTCGTTCCAGGCCGCGTCGTCCTTGTAGGCCAGGGTGAACATATTGTCGGGCGTCGGACGCGCACCCCATTTGACGAAGCACCAGGGTTTCTTCAACCAGACGTCCGACCAGTAGCCATCGTTGGCTTCGCGTACGGCATTGATCTGGATACCGGCTTTCTTCGCATGTTCACTGTAAAGCACACACATATCAACCGCGCCGGGCAGAATACTGTCGGCAGCAGACAAATCCACGTTGAGTGAGCCCACACCTGATTTCTTCAGATGGAACTTTGCCTTGTCGGGATCATAGGGCCGTTGTGGAATATCGGTCGGCGCGTAAGGCATAGCGGGAGAAACATGGTAGTCGTTACCCACCGTTGCAGTGCCGAACATGATTTTCTTGACGATATCCTCACGATCGATCGCATATTTCAGCGCCAGTCTGACATCTACATTATCGAAGGGTGCAACGTCGCAGAACATCGGCAGTGTTATGGCGGAGCCACTGGCAACATTTTCGACCACGAGATTCTTGTTACGCGCCATCAGGGCCATGGTTTTCAGATCGACCGAGGTGATCGCATCGACATCACCGGTAATCAACGCGGTCTGGCGTGCGTTGGGATCATTGAGAATAAGTAACTCGAGTTCATCGAAGTAAGCGCCTTCGCGATGCCACCCATCGTGTCGCACCAGTGTGCTAGTGATACCGGGTTCATGATTGACGATTTTATACGGACCAGCGCCTAACATGGTTTCCCACTCGATGCTGCCATCATCCTTGGCGGGGCAAATCGCCAGGTGGTAGTCAGTCATTACCCAGGGTAAATCGGCAAAGCCCTGGTTAAGCTCGATGACGATGGTATGGTCGCCCTTAGCCTTGATATCGGTGACTGACGTCAGCAGGGCCGTCGCTGCCGAGGTTGAATTTTCACCACGATGGTGATTCAGCGAGGCTATGGCATCTTTAGAGGTGAATTTCTTGCCATTGTGAAAAGTGGCATTCTTGTTCAGCTCGAAGGTCCAGACCTTGGCGTCGGGGGTCGCGCTCCAGGAATCGGCCATGTCCGGTCCCAATCCGTTTTCAGGCGTAATTTCAGTCAGGTAACTGCGGTGCGCATGCGCAAGCTGGATCATGCCGACACTGAGATAAGTTCCCGGATCGAAGGTATCGGAAGTATTACCGTCATGCACGCCGACCCTGAACTTGCCGCCTTTTTTCGGCGTGGCCGCGGCCACTTCGCTGGTCCAGAGTCCGGATGCGAGCGGTATTGTCATACCCGCCGCGACGGCGAAGCGCATGAAGTCACGTCGACCCAGCTTGCCGCTTTTCGCGTCCTGGGTGAGTAACTCTTTGAATTCTTTTTTATTGCTCATTGAAAATCTCTCCTCGGTTTTATTAGATGTGAATGCCCAAATACCTGCATGGTGCGATTCGTTATGACGAATATACTCTCAGTCTTTATATGAATAAATGGATTATTATTCATGACTATTATCGATACCTGTCATGTTTATATGCATTGCGCTCGGGTCAATACAAAAGTAATACTACCCGATTGGGATAAAAGTTACGACTACCAAAAAGTGATGCGGCTCAAAGAAGGCATTTAAATAACATCAGGCTACCTGAAAAATCGCGTCCCCTGGCGTTTCCAGGCTGTTACCGAACAATCAGAGTCTGGGGTGTTCGATGGGTCAGATTCTCGGCCCCGGATTCGGTCAACATCACAGTGTTGGAGATGAAATAGTCGATCACGTCGGTGTTGGTAAACCAGGAATGAGCGTGAAAAGTCATGCCTGCCTCGAGGATCCTGCCGCTGCCGGGTTGCAGGCTGGTCACCATGCTGCCGCCGGTCCAGCTCGGTGGAAAACCGATACTGACCATGTAACCGCAATGGTGCCGATGGTAATTCGTCAGCCCGGCACCGTCGGCAACATCCTTCCAGGCCTGGTAAACCTCCCCGGCAGTCGCCCCCGGCTTGAGTGCCTCGCAGATTGCCTGCATGCCACTGATAGCGAGTTCCGCCGAACGGTCTGCACCCTCGGGTGCCCTGCCAACGTAAACCAGTCGACCCATCGGGGCCTGGTACTTGCGATACGCGCCACCGATTTCAAGAAACACCGCGTCGCCATTGTGAAAGACATCACCTCGCCAGGTCGTATGCTCTTCACCAAGCCGGGTTGTAGGACGGATAAACGGGCCGAAACCCGGATATTCGCTGCCGGCCAGGATCATCGCCCGGTTACATTCCGCCGCAATTTCATAATCACTCACACCGTCACAAATCGCTTCGATCGCAGCGAGGGTTCCCGCATCGGCTGCAGCCGCAGCTTTTCTGGTGTAATCCTGTTCCAACGGAGACTTCACCAGGCGCAAGTCATCGATAATGCCCGATCCATCCAGCCAGTGCGCCTGCGCAGCGCCCCCGGTAATCATTTCGTAAATACGTGGCGTCATGAACAGGCTGCGTTTTTCGATACCGAGTCTGGCAGTCGATAACCCTCGATCGGCCAGGATACCCAATACATAGTCAGACAATTC
Organism: Gammaproteobacteria bacterium; assembly: GCA_049666745.1. Classification (GTDB taxonomy): domain Bacteria; phylum Pseudomonadota; class Gammaproteobacteria. The sequence continues at coordinate 5,360 of JBATHL010000229.1, read as the reverse complement.
CTCGGTATCGCCGTGTCCATGGAAATCGGCATTGCTGACCTGGTTTTCAACCGTGATGCGCTCCATCGCTCGACATGCCAGGGCCATCCTTCCCTCAGCCGGAACAACCAGCACATGACAGGCGAAGAAGCCCCAGTGGTCGAGGCCGGTCAGGTAGTAGATATTTTCCGGAACCGAAACTAGCAGAGCGTCCAGGTCCCGCTCCTGCATCATCCGCCTGACCGACGCCAGTCGTTGCTTCAACTCTTCCTCGGGGAAAATTTCGTAACTCACTGGATTAACGCTCGAAACCTGAATGCGCCCAAGCCTATCATACCTCCACTATAGTGCGGACAACCCCTGACCTTTTGATTTGCCCACTCAAGGTTGGCTGGCTGACGAAACATCGCTGTGCCGCCCTGCCGAAGTGGTTAGTGTCGGCAACGGCAATGATGCATTTCAGATCACGCAGGTTCATAATTCATGAATCATCGGCAATAACGATGATTCCAATATAAACAAACGGTAATAATTATCAATTTTCGGTTCGCAACACCGTCAGTGCGGCACAAAAGGTTTAAAGCGGGATGGCCCGGATGTCTATTGCAGCTTGATTTTTCAGTACTGAAGAGAGTACAAGAGGTAACCGATATTTTTCAATCGGTTTAAAAAATTGATATGGCAAGCAGACAACCGGACGATAAACCTGAAGAACGGCCAATCTGGCAACAGCAACAGCTGCCCTGGTGGCGCTATATTGCCTGGTTTATCGTCCTGGTAATTTTTAGCTGGTACTTTTTGAACACGGCTGGTGTTAATCAACAAATTCTGTCCTATAGCGATTTTAAAACCCGCGTCGCTGAAGACCAGGTAGCCTGGGTGAAATTTCAGGGTGATCAGGTTAGCGGCGAATTCCTACAACCTCACATGTCTTCTGCCGATGGCGATAGCAGATCATCGTCGCTTTTCATGACCACCTTGCCGCCGGTACAGGATCCAGAATTAATCTCCCTGTTAGAACAGCATGATGTCGAGATTCATGCTCTATCAGGCGAAGCTCATTGGTTGACAAAGGCATTGATCGGGGTAATACCCTGGATCCTGATAATCGGACTGTTCTGGTACGCTACCGGCAGGATGCAGAAAAGCCTGGGCGGGCTTGGCGGCGGAGGACTCTTCGACTTTGGCAAATCCCGGGCCAAGCGTTTTCGTCAGCAAGACTCGGATCTGAGCTTCGATAATGTCGCCGGGCTGGAAAATGCCAAGCGGGACCTTCATGAAATTGTGGGTTATCTCAAGGACCCCCAGCACTATCGTAAACTGGGCGCAAAAATCCCCAGGGGAATTCTGCTGATGGGACCTCCGGGTACCGGCAAAACCCTGCTGGCCAAAGCAGTGGCCGGTGAAGCCAATGTACCTTTTTTCAGTATCAGCGGCTCGGAATTTATCGAAATGTTTGTCGGTGTCGGAGCCTCGCGGGTGCGCGACATGTTTGCAAGTGCCCGCAAGGAAGCACCATCCATCATCTTTATCGATGAAATCGACTCAGTGGGCAGAGCCCGCGGCACCGGTCTCGGTGGTGGACATGATGAACGCGAGCAGACATTGAACCAGATACTGGGTGAAATGGATGGCTTCGACCCACACGAAGCGGTGGTGGTGCTGGCCGCGACCAATCGACCCGATGTACTCGATGCCGCGCTACTTCGTCCCGGACGTTTCGACCGCAAGATTACGCTCGATTTACCGGATAAAAAAGCGCGCCGCGCTATTCTTGATATCCATGCGGTCGACGTGCCGCTCGCCGATGACGTCGAACTGGATCGTCTTGCCGCTCTGACAGTCGGCTTTTCAGGTGCAGACCTGGAAAACCTGGTCAACGAGGCAGCCCTGTTATCGGGGCGTGATAATCGCGAAACGGTAGGCATGGAAGCCTTGCTTAACGCGCGCGACAAGATTGTGCTTGGCAGCAAGCGAGAATTGATCATCGGCGACGAAGAGAAAAACCTGGTGGCGCATCACGAGGCAGGGCATGCGCTGGTTGCTAGCTTGCTACCGACTGCTGATCCGCTGGACAAGGTCACAATCATTCCGCGCGGTCGATCGCTGGGCGCTACCGAACAGATTCCGGAGGAGGAACACTACAACCTGCGACAAGGTTATGTGCGTGATCGCATCGGTGTCATGCTCGGCGGCAGGGCTGCAGAACAACTGGTATTCGGCGAGGTCAGCTCCGGCGCCGAAGATGATCTGAAACAGGCCACCCGCCTGGCGCGTCACATGGTGACGCACTGGGGAATGAGTGAAAAACTCGGTCCGGTTGCATTTCGTCGCGGCGAGGAACACATATTTCTCGGCCGGGAAATGACCCAGCAGCGTGATTTTAGCGAGCACACCGCACAAATTATCGATGATGAAATCAGCGCTCTGCTCAAGGATATCGAGCATCAGGTTTCAGCCCTGTTAGAGCAACATCGTGCTCAACTAGAGGCCCTCGCGTCGGCGCTGTTAGAAAAAGAGACTCTGGAAGCCGACGAGATTCAATCAATTTGCGGATCATGAACAAGCGGCAGAAACATGGCTTTTGAACGCGACCGTAAGCAAATGATGGCTGATATCGAATCCGGGGTCGCCGTCACGCGCACAATGACAGGACGGGACCATCTGAATCCACGGGTCATGGATGTTATGCGTCAGGTACCACGAGAGGATTTCGTGCCGGCTGATTTGCGCCATGCAGCTTTCAGGGACGGCGCCTTACCCGTCGGTCATGGGCAGACCATATCCCAGCCCTACATGGTCGCACTGATGACGGACCTGCTCGAGCTGACAGAAGATAGTGTCGTGCTCGAAATAGGCACCGGAACGGGATACCAGGCAGCGATCCTGTCGCGGCTTGCCCGGCAGGTTTACACTATCGAAAAGATTCCAGCGCTTGCCCGGGCGGCGCAACTGCGGCTCAGCGAGATGGGCTACGATAATATTGAAGCCCGCTGTAGTGACGGTTCTCTGGGTTGGCCGGAAAAGGCACCGTTCGACGGTATCGTGGTAACCGCCGCCGCAGCCGATGTCCCGCCGGCGCTGCTTGAGCAACTCGGACCCGGTGGCCGCATGGTGATCCCGATCGGTTTACCCTATATGCACCAGGAACTCATACTGATCACCAGGGACCAGCAAGGTGGAACCGAGCGCAGCAACATACTTGGTGTCGCGTTTGTCCCGCTGGTTGAGGGCGCTTAAGGATTTAACCGCTTTTACGCTGCAAGCTGCATCATCCCTGGTCAGGTATCGGCAAGCTCGCCCAGGGTGATTGGCTTAAATGGCGGGCGAACCCTGAAATATCCAACCTGCTCCATCGAAGCACCTGTTTCGTCAGCGACCAGCGCCGATACCGTGCTGCCACACAGACACCCCTGGCAAGGACCCATACCACATCGAGTGAATGCCTTTACCTGGTTGGGCCCAACGCAACCCATCCTCGCGGCCTGACGTATTTGTCCTGCATAAACTTCCTCACAACGACATACCAGGGTCTCATCATGCGGTAATTGATATGCCTTTGCCGGTGGATAGAGTGCATCGAGAACAGGCCTGATCGACAGATGTCTTCGTAACGAACTCTTAATCCCTTGCGCAGCTCGATCACGTTGTTGCAAATCAATCTTCTGTAATTGATGGGCGCTCTCCAATGCACAAAGCCTGCCCTGTAACTCGCCTGCGCGCGCACCAACGATGCCCGCACAATCCCCTGCCACCAATACCCGATCTACACTACTCTGACCCCATATATCTTTGACTACTTTCCAGCTTTGCTGCTGCGCGTCCCAGTCAATCTTACATCCTGCAGCCAGTGGCAGGCGTATATTCGGGATCACGCCCTGGTGTAGCAACAAGATATCGGTTTCAATACTAATCTTGGTTCTACTGTTTCCCCGGGCTGTATTGAAGTGGACCGACTCAATCGACTCACGGCCTTCGACACGTAAATTATCGATAGCTTTATACATGGGTATCCCCGCTTTTTTAATGGCGAGTAAAAATGACAGGCCCTTAAGCAGGTAGTCGAAGGCAGGTAGTGCACGAGCTAAACGGGGTAGAGTTTCAAGCAGGCTTGTACCTGGCGTAGTGTCAATGATTGCCTCAATTTTTACCCCGACCTGCAGGTACTGCCAGGCTATCAGTAGCAGTAACGGGCCACCGCCGGCTAAGACCAGACGTCCAGCAGGGATCATCGACGCGGATTTGAGTAGTATCTGGCCTGCGCCTGCCGTCATTACACCAGGCAGCTGCCATCCAGGCAGGGGCATCGGTCTTTCCTGGGCACCGCTGGCCAGCATCAATCGATCGGCGCTGATGAAATGGCTCGTGCCATCAACCAGTATTCCGGTCTCGAGCCGGTCATCGAGATACCATACCGGCGCATTGTTAATGTAGGTCGCGCCACTTTGCAGAAATTCATCTAGCAGATGCTTCCCCCGCAGGTAGTCTTTACCGAGGTAATTTTTAGTACGCTCTCCAGCCGCAGCTACATTGCGGTAAATCTGTCCGCCGGGCGCTTTTTGCTCATCTACCAGCGCGGCATCGATACCGAGACGCGCGGCATCGGCAGCCGCAGCGAGACCGGCCGGCCCGGCACCGATCACCAGAAGTTCGTAATGGCTCTTCATGCTTGCTGCTGCAGTTCTGCTGCGCCCTGTTGATACTCGATCGTCATGTTCTCCGCGACCTCGACCTGGCAGGCCTGCTGATTGGGAATCCCGTCAATACTCATCAGGCAATCGAAACAAACACCCATCATGCAATATGGCAGGCGTGGCGAACCGCTTACGGGGGTATTACGCACCTTGTCAAGGCCACAAAGCAAAACCGCCGCGGCGACCGAGATTCCGGCTGGAACATCGTATTCACGATCCTCGATACGCACCGTAACGGTATCGGTACCGGCGTCTTCAATCAGTCGAAACATTGAACCTGTCAGCACTGAACTGGTTGATAAGATCAAGCTCACTGCTGCCAGCTATCCACCCGGCCACCGGTCCGGCGTGCATGGCGGCGAGGGTGACACCGCTATGGCAGGTTACGGTAAATGCACCCGGGCAGTTCGCAGATTGTTGGTAAATCGGGTTATGGTCCGGCGTCATTACTCGCAGCGCGCCCCAGGCACGCACCAGGCTAACATGCGCCAGAAAGGGAAACATTGACACGGCGCGACCGGCTATCTTTTTCAACACCGACGGGCTGGTGCCGTCGTCCAGGCCCACATCCTCGTGGGAATAGCCGATCTGCACCGTGCCTTCTGCCGTCTGGCGCACATCCAGTGTCGGTAAATGCAGAAAAGGCTGCATACGCTCGGTAATCATGATCTGGCCACGGTCGACGAC
>JBATHL010000228.1:0-2416 GCA_049666745.1 Gammaproteobacteria bacterium | reverse complement strand
GTGCCGGGATGCAGACATACTCGGCAAAAGCACCGGGACGATTGACCCCGACTCCGCGGGTATCTCGACACAGGTGCCCTCGACCGGCACGACAGTTACGGCATTCTCCGCACATGATATGCCCTTCACCAGAAACGCGATCGCCGACTTCGACCGAGTGCACCAGCTCCCCGATCTCCTCGATAACGCCTATATATTCATGTCCGACGGTCATCGGCACCGGCACATGCTCCTGCGCCCACTGGTCCCAGTTGTAGATGTGCAGATCGGTGCCGCAGATAGCGACCTCGTTAACCTTGATCAGCACATCTTCGGGTCCCGGTTCGGGTTTCGGCACGTCCTGCAACCAGAGACCGGGTTTATCGTGAGCTTTTACCAGAGCTTTCATCGCTTACTCCTGGGGAATTAATTCAATCTGTCTACCAACGGCTATAAATGCGTCTATCGCCTTATCAAGCTGCGCGCGACTATGCGCGGCGCTCATCTGGGTGCGCACTCGTGCCAGGCCCCTGGGCACTACCGGAAAAGAAAACGCGGTGACATAAACACCCTGCTCCATCAGTTTGCCGGCGAGTTGTTGCGCGATTGAGGCTTCTCCGGTCATAACCGGTACGATTGGATGTTCACCACGAATGATGTCAAACCCGGCTTCGGTCATGCGGCGGCGGAAATAGGCTGTATTTTCAGCTAGTTGTAGTCGTAATGAAGCGCCTTGTTCGAGTAATTCGAGCGCCTTCAGAGTGGCCGTTACTATGCCGGGCGCGAGGCTGTTGGAAAACAAATAGGGACGGGCTCGCTGGCGCAGCAAATCGATCACCGCTTGCGGCGCGGTAATGTAGCCACCACTGGCGCCACCCAGCGCCTTGCCGAAGGTACCACTGGTAATATGCACCCTGCCCTCGACGCCAAGTAACTCGGGAGTACCGGCACCGCGCTCGCCGATAAAGCCGATGGCATGGCTGTCATCAACCATCACCAGCGCATCGTACTGTTCGGCAAGATCGCAAATCGCGGATAAATTAGCGTAAGTACCGTCCATCGAGAATACCCCGTCGGTGACAACCAGGCGAAAACGCGCACCCTGGGCCTCGATCAATTTTGCTTCGAGATCAGCCATATCGTTGTTGGCATAACGCAGGCGTTGCGCCTTGCACAGGCGAATGCCGTCGATCAGCGAAGCGTGATTGAGGCTATCGGAAATCACCGCATCATTCGCATCGAGCAATACTTCAAATATCCCGCCGTTAGCGTCGAAACATGAGGAAAACAGAATGGCATCGTCCATCTTCAGGTAGGCGGCCAGTTTTTGTTCCAGCTGTTTGTGAATATCCTGCGTGCCACAGATAAAACGCACCGAGGCCATGCCGAGACCGTGACTATCGAGGCCATCGTGTGCTGCGGCCACCATGGCGGGGTGATTGGCGAGACCAAGATAATTGTTGGCACAGAGGTTTATCAGGTCATTGTCCCAGTTCTGCGCATGCACGCTGGCGCCTTGCGGGGAATCGAGGGGTCGCTCGTGTTTGTACAATCCCTGTGCCTCGATCGACTCAAGTTCCTGTTGCAAGTGCGCGATAAACTGCTCAGACATTACATTTACCTCCCGACCTGGATTCAGATTGCCATACTACCCAAAATCAGGCTGGCGTGGCTTGTTTTTGTGCGCTCAAATATAGCACCAGCCCGAACCCAGCCAACATTATCAATCCGGGCAGGACCAGGCCATAGCCACCCCATCCCCAGAGTAACGAGCCGATGAATGGCGCCGATGCGGAACCGACCAGGTAAACCAGCGCCAGCGCGCCGGACTTGGCACCAAACTGCCGTTCGCCGAGCAAATTTCGGGCAATGACGTGACGGATGATGCTGACCACGCCGTAAGATCCGCCAAACAGGATGACAAAAGCGATTAACAGGGCCGGGGTTACACCGGCGACGATCAAAAAGGCAATCGAAGCTGCCATCAACACGAAGCAGGTAATTGCAATACCGTGGATCGAGACGCGGCGTTCGGCGGCGATCATTACCAGTCGCCCGGCGACCTGCATAGGACCAATAAATGAAATTGCGATAACCGCAACCTCCGGGTTTATTTCGCGTTCACTCAGAATCGGCAACAAATGGTGCAGGGTAATCCCCTGTAACATCGCGGCGAGGCCGAAACCGAGCGCAAGGCACCAGAATACCGGCGAGCGCAGGAATGGCTGTTCCGCCACGGACAGATGAGGATTGGCGCTGTGGCGGTGTGCGCCAGCCTGCTCTACCGCGCTGGCACCCAGCCACATCAGTGGTGCGACCACCAGGATCGCTACCGCGCCGAAAAACGCTACCGTGCTGCGCCAGCCAAACGCCAGCACCAGGCTGTGCGCTACCGGGAAACTGACAGTGCCGGCGAACCCGGCCACCAGGGTAACGA
>JBATHL010000227.1:0-18598 GCA_049666745.1 Gammaproteobacteria bacterium | reverse complement strand
GTTGTGAGATCCCCGCTTGCGCGGGGATGACATAAGGGAGCGGGGATGACAGGGCCGGGAATGACACCGACTTTAAGAGATCCCGGATATGCGCTGCGCGCATTCCGGGATGGCTTACGCCACTTTGACCGGGAAGGCGGTGTTAGCAGCCGCGGTGTAGTTTTCCATTTCGTTAAAGTTAAGGTAACGGTAGACATCGTCGGCCATCGTGCTGATATCGTCGGCGTACTTCAGATATTCATCCATGGTCGGAATCTTGCCCATGATCGAGGCAACAGCCGCGAGTTCCACCGAGGCCAGGAAAACATCGGCGCGCCGGCACTGGCGGCCCGTTACCGGCCATCGCCAGATAACCACACGAGCCTTACGCGGTCCGGCCTGTTGCCGAAACTATTCCGGATGGTCGTCGAAATGGTTGACCAGCGTGCCTAAGCCGGGAATCGAGACCTGAATCTCGCACCCCGGTTCCATCGGGCTCGCGCCAACCGACGTGCCGCAAACTATCAAATCGCCTGGTACGAGCGTCTGGTACCGGGAAATCATCGAGACGATTTGCTGCGGGCTGTAAATCATGTCGCTAACGGGATAATCCTGGCGGATTTCACCATTCTCGATCGCGAGCACCCTGAGTTCGGCCGGATCGATGTCGGTATCGATGCACGGGCCCAGCGGGCAAAAGGTGTCGAAGCCCTTGGCAAGGGTCCATTGCTGAAACGCCTGGTTGGCGAACAGGAATTTGGCGGCGGTGACGTCATTGACACAGGTATAGCCGAAGATGACGTCATCCACCTCGTCGGCGCCGATGTTGCTACAGCGTCGACCGATAACCACGCCGATCTCGGCCTCGAATTTGACGCCGCCTCGATACCCGCGCGGACGGCAAATCGTCTGATTCGGACCGATAACACTGGTCACGGGTTTCATGAAATAAAGCGGGTTCGTCGGGATAGTCTGTCCCTCAGCCTCGGCACGTTCGTGGAAGTTATTCCACAGGGCCAGGATCGAGTTTGGCGTAAACGGCGCTAGCAGTTTTACCCCGGACAGCTCCACATTTTCCCCGGTGGGGGCTGGTTCCGCGTACAGGGCGTTACCGCAGACGCTTATGTTGTCGCCATCGAGCGTGCCGAGGCGAGTTTGACCGTTCCAACTGAAACGCACCCATTTTGCCATCGAATTTACTCCTTCTTGCCAGCCAGGACCTGGGGCTTGGAATCTACCACAAGATTTCGAATATAGATATTGCCGGCGGGATTTCGTCTGGCACGCAGCTAGTTCCAACAGCATACCGGGGAGTGACAGAGTCGGTTTCTGCCGCTCACCGAAGAATTCCGAGTCTCAGCTTAGCAGAACTGAGGCCCTATTTAGGCAATTTGTATTTCCTCGATGCTATCGTGAAATTGTCGATTCCGATTGTATCTGCACCATCAAATGCGTCCGTACTAACTCGCGATTTCAGTCACGTCACCCAGGTTCGCCCTACCTGCCCTCATGCAGTCGATTTATCGGCCGCATTCGCGCTCAAGAAAACCGTCGACCTGCCGATTCATGATCTGAATATCCATAAATAAATCCGGCAATGCGGTCCGGCGTTCGTTTTACCGGGCGTAATCGAACCTTTACGGCGGTTGAGAGGAAAGAATCATGAATCACAATCATACAATCTGGATCGCCGTGGCGAGCCTGTTTTTATTCACTCTGGCTGTGCCATTGACGGCAAGTTCCGGCGCCAGTAAATGCCTGTACGTATCTTCCTACCACAGGGGTTATGCATGGTCCGATGGCGTGGAACAGGGATTGCGCAAGGTGCTCACCGGCCACTGCGAAATCAGGCAGATCGATATGGACACCAAGCGCAACAAGAGCGTGGAGTTCAAGCAGTCAGCGGCGGTCGCCGTCAAGCGGGAAATCGAAACCTGGCAACCCGACGTGGTCATCGTATCCGACGATAACGCGGCTAAATACGTGGTCGAGCAGTACTACCGGGATGCCAACACGCCCTTCGTCTTCAGCGGCGTCAACTGGACCGTAAAGGAGTATGGTTTTCCCTACAGCAATGTCACCGGCATCATCGAGGTGGCGCCACTCGAGGCAATGCTAACCCATGCGATCAAGTACTCCGATGGGGCGAAAAAGGCGATCTATCTCGGCGCCGACACCCTGACTGAAAAGAAGAATCTGGAACGCGTCGCCAGGGCTTCGAAGAAACTCGGTATCGAGCTGGAAGGCATTCTGGTGTCCAACGCCGATGAATGGAAGGCCCAGTACCGGGCGGCGCAGAATGCGGATTTTATCGTCATGGGCAGTTACTCGGGCATCAGCGACTGGGACAAATTCGAGTTGGCCGCCTTTGCGGTCGAGCATGCGAGAAAACTGACCGTCACCAGCCATGACTGGATGATGCCCTTCAGTACCATCGGCTTCACCAAGATTCCACAGGAGCACGGCGAATGGGCCGCCCAGACCGCAATCGAAATCCTGAAAGGCAAATCGCCGCGTGAAATACCCATCGTCGCCAATCGGGACTGGGATTTGTGGCTTAACGCGGCTCACCTCGAATCGACCCGGATAAAACTTCCACGCAAGTTTATGCGCAAGGCAAAAAAGATTAACTGAGCGGATTCCGGAGTTACTCAAATTGAAGATACAGGATGCCAGCTCCCGCCTGCTGTTCGTGGTGTCGGGAACGGTCATCGTTGCGCTGGTTTGCTGGCTGGTATTCAGCCTGCAATCCTACCAGCAGCGTGAGCGTTACGAAGTGCAGGCCGACGAGTCACTGCAGGCGATAGCCCAGCGCCTGGCGGTCGCCCAGGCTTCACTGGACGCGCTGGTGGGCCTGTACCAGGCCAGCGATGAGATGGATGCGGCCTTGTTTACACCGTTCAGCGAGGAAATACTGCAAAATCATCGTTTTATCGATTCGCTGCAGTACCTGACTTATATCACCCGGGACGAGGAGCAACCGTTCGTCGAGGAAATGCACGAATCCGGTTTCAGCCAGTTTTCTGTCCACAGCCTTGCGCGTGAAAACGCCTGGCCGGTAGATCCCGACTTTTACCTGGTCACCAGTTTTCTCGAACCCCTGACGCCGTCATCAGCGAACCTGATGGGCATTGACTGGCTTGCAAACGACAAGGTGGAGCGCGCGTTTTACAAGGCGGCAAGCCAAAACGCGAGTCAATTGATGACCGCGCCACGAGGATTGGGAAAATCCCGTCACCTGGTACTATTGAAACCGACCTATTTCGGCCGCTCGGTACAGACAAACTCCGCGGATCGATTCGAGCAGGTCAGCGGCATGTTCGTCATCATTCTCGACTGGGATCAATTGACCAGTTTTTCGCAGGCTGAGGGCGCAAGCCGTTTACCGGTGGAATTCAGCATGTTAAGCGAAGACGGCGAGGTATTTGGGCATCACGAACCGGGATCGACCGACGTTATAGAGAGCAGAATCGAGACGGGCAACATCGTGCTCACGGTTATGGCCCACTATCATCCGGTTCCAACCCGTAACATGTATCTGTGGGTTATCGTGGCGGGCCTGCTGGGCGCGATACTGTTTTCGATTACCGGGCTCGAGCTGCGCAGCCGCTATCTGCTGAAGCGAGACAAGAACCAGGCGCAATCGCAGCTGTACAAGGAGCGCGAGCGGGCCGAGGTTGCGTTACGTTCGATCGGCGACGCGGTGATTACGACCGATGTCGACCACAATATCAACTACATGAATCCGGTCGCCGAACAAATGCTCGATTGTATCCTGGCGGATGCCCGCGGTCGCCGCCTCGCGGAGCTGGTCAAACTCGAGTTCCAGCCGTTCGGCGATGCGATCCCCGATCCTGTCGATTTTTATATCGATATGACGCAAAGCAACCTGCGCCAGACCGGCGTCGATATCGTGCTCAAGATCGGCACCGGCCAACTGTCGGTCGATGGTAACGCGTCGCCATTGATGGATTCGCAGGGCCAGTTGATTGGCTCCTTGCTGGTGTTGCGCGATGTCAGCCTCGAGCAGGAGCTGACCAGTCAGCTGGTTTACCAGGCCAGCCACGATTCGCTGACCGGGCTGATCAATCGGGCCGAATTCGAAAACCGGACCAAGGAAGCGCTCGAATTAAGTCGCCAGAACGACAAGCAAAACGCGCTGTGTTATATCGACCTCGACCAATTCAAACTGGTAAATGATACCTGCGGTCACAGTGCCGGCGACGAATTGCTAAAGCAGCTGGCCGGCGTTCTGCAGACCCTGATGCGGAAGGACGACCTGGTGGCCCGCCTGGGCGGGGATGAATTCGGTTTATTACTGCATGACTGCAACCAGGAGCAGGCGCGGAAAATGGCCGAAAGGGTGCGTGAGGCGTTGCACGAAATACACTTCAAGTGGGGAGACAAAATCTTCGATGTCAGCGGCAGTATCGGGCTGGTCATGATCAACCGCATGAGCGGTAGCCTGTCCGACCTGTTGAGCTCCGCCGACCTGGCCTGCTACGCGGCCAAGGATTCCGGGCGAGACCAGGTGCATGTTTACCACGTCGACGACGCCGAAATCGCCGAGAAGTACCGTCAGATGCAGTGGCTACCGCGCATCAGGGAAGCGATTAATAACAACGAATTCGAGCTGGCGATACAGTCGGTGGCATCTTTGAGAAACGCAACAAAACCAGAGATCATCTACGAATTTCTATTACGCTGGCCGCAGGATGACGGCAGCCTGATTTCGCCAGGACTGTTTATTCCCACCGCAGAGCGCTACGATTTAATGCGCGATCTCGATGGCTGGGTTATCGAAAATGCGCTTGCCGCGATCGCACAACTGAAAACCGGACAACAGCACCCCGCAGACCAGATGTATACGATTAACCTGTCGGGGCAATCGGTTTCTGATCCGGCGTTGGCTGATTTCATTATCGGTATGCTGAGCCGGTTTGAGGTGAATCCGCAATCCATATGTTTCGAAGTGACCGAAACCGTCGCGATTGCTAATTTTCCGATCGCGATCGAGTTTATCAACCGCCTGCGGGGGCTAGGGTGCCGTTTTGCGCTCGACGATTTCGGCAGTGGGCTGAGCTCGTTCGGTTACCTCAAGCGACTGCCGCTGGACTTTCTCAAGATCGACGGGCTGTTCGTGCGGGATATGCTGAACGACCCGGTCGATCATGCGATGGTGCGCACCATATACGATGTCGCCAAGGTACTCAAACTGCAAACCATAGCCGAATGGGTCGAAGACGAGGCAACGCTGGATGCGCTCAAATCAATCGGTATCGACTATGCCCAGGGATTTCATATCTCCAGGCCGGTGATGGTGTCCGAGCTTTTGCTGCCACAGGAGAAAAAGGTGGTTCACTCGGGATTGCGGGTTGTGCAGAATTCCTAGCTGGCTGAATAGCCGCAGCTGATAAACTGGCAGCACCGGTTTGACAGCGCTCCTCGCGGGTAAAATCGAGTATTGTCGCGCTTGCCCAAATGCATCACGGGCCGTACATCGCCGAATGATTGCTCCCTGTTTTTTTTTACCTGCTAATATGGAGACTAGTATTCTTCCGCGCCTGCACGCCAATCCACACCCAATCGGGACAGCGCACAAAGAGGCAAAATCAGTGCCGCAATCAGCAGTGCCGCATCAACGAGGCTGATGTCTATCAGCGCCCTGTCCAGCGGATATCGTTGCGCCATATCGGCAACCTGCAACGCCAGCGGCGCGCAAGTCGCAATCACCAAAAAAATATGTAAAAAAAGTCGGGCCACAGCCACTCCACCAATCAGGTATTCTTGTTACCTTATCGGCAGGAGGGGCCAACGCTTTAATCTTGTTAACGCAGCATCAGGGATGCGCCACTGGCCAGCAGCAGAATACTGATGCCCCGGGTAAAGATTTCGGCGGACAGGCTGGTGTGGATTTTCCCGCCCAGGTACATACCCAGTATCATTACCGGCAGCGACATGGCCAATAACAGCAATAGCTGGATGTCGATAACCGACGTACCCAGGTAGCCGGTAACCCTGGCGGCGCCATCCAGTAGGAAGATGGAGGCGAAGGTTGCCCGAAATACCGTTTTGTCGAGCTGCCTCGCTTTCAGATAGGTGACATAAAACGGGCCGCCTGTTCCAAACAGTGTCCCGATCGCCCCGCCACTGAATGCCGCTGGTAGAGCCCACCAACCCGAGACCTTCGGCATCTCGGGCCCCCACAGGCTGTAAAGCGCGTACAACAATACGAAACCACCCAGAAAACGGGTGAGCAACCCGGCGTCGACCTTGTGGAACACCAGCAGACCAGCGGACACACCGATCAACGCGGGGATGATTAGTCGGCCGATTTCGCGCCACTGTATGCTCTGCCTCAGGCTGGCCCCCTGTCCGGCCGAAGCCAGGTAATCCAGCATCACCACCAGGGGAACGGCAACCTTCAACGGAATCATCAAACTGAGAATCGGGATAGCAATCAAGCCCGAGCCAAACCCGCAAATGCCTCGAACGAGATAAGCAATCAGAATAATTGGAGCGGCCATCATTACAAGCTCACTCAGATGGGTATCGAACAATCCTGGGATTCCTTTTAATGGAGTCAAGCTCGGTTAACCATTGTGCACATATAATTAAGATTAGGAATTGTTTTCTTTTTGCAGATTGTGTTGACTGTTTATTAAGTCCGACCCCTTTTTTATTTTTGCTTATTAAGTTCAGAATAGACGTCAAAATGTTGACGCAACGAGGAGTCGAACCCTGGGTCTACTGCTTACAATTTTGACACACCAGTAGAACGATTTAATGCATGTGTTGCCTTGACCGGTTGAGCTGACAGCCAGAAGCTGCCTATTTTCTGCCGATCTGGAATGACTGCTTACCGGGAATTGACTTGAACCTGACTCAGATATTGCCGTAACTCAATAATTAAGCAATAAGTTGTTTATGACTTTAATAGCCCGCAACAATAATCTCGGGACATTAAGGCCGGGTGCCTCTTTAGCATGGAGCATGCCCCCGGGGTAGCGGCCGGATCGATTGGTGTTTATGCCGGTTAGATTACGGTACCGTTGTGAGATCCCCGCTTGCGCGGGGATGACATAAGGGAGGAGCGGGGATGACAGGGCCGGGAATGACACCGACTTTAAGAGATCCCGGATATGCGCTGCGCGCATTCCGGGATGGCTTAGGCCACTTTGACCGGGAAGGCGGTATTGGCCGCGGCGGTGTAGTTTTCCATTTCGTTAAAGTTCAGATAACGGTAGACATCGTCGGCCATAGTGTTGATATCGTCGGCATATTTCAGATATTCATCCATGGTCGGGATCTTGCCCATGATCGAGGCAACAGCCGCGAGTTCCGCCGAGGCCAGGAAAACATCGGCGCCCTTGCCGAGTCGATTCGGAAAATTACGCGTCGAAGTCGAAACCACGGTCGCATTTTCGGCGACACGAGCCTGGTTACCCATGCATAACGAACAACCGGGCATCTCGGTACGCGCGCCGGAACGGCCGAAAATGTTGTAGTAACCCTCGGCGGTGAGCTGTGCCTCGTCCATCTTGGTCGGCGGGGCTATCCACAGCCGCGTCACAACCGGTTCTTCGAGCTTGTCGAGCAGCTTGCCGGCGGCGCGGAAATGACCGATGTTGGTCATGCAGGAACCGATGAAGACCTCATCGATCTTAGTACCCGCAACCGCAGACAAAGGCTTAACGTCATCCGGATCGTTCGGGCAGGCCAGTAACGGTTCGGTAACTTCGTTCAGGTCGATTTCGATAATCTCGGCGTACTCGGCATCGGCGTCGGCTTCCAGCAGCTCGGGATTAGCGAGCCAGGCTTCCATTTCCTCGACACGGCGCGTAATTGTGCGCACGTCGCCATAACCTTCGTTGACCATCCATTTGAACATCGTGATATTCGAATTGATGTATTCGATGATTGGTTCCTTATCGAGCTTGACGGTACAACCGGAAGCCGAACGCTCGGCCGAGGCATCGGACAGCTCAAAAGCCTGTTCGACCTTGAGCTGCGGCAGGCCTTCGATCTCGAGCACGCGTCCGGAGAATATGTTCTTCTTGCCCTGCTTCTCGACGGTTAGCAAGCCGCTCTGGATCGCTGCGTAAGGGATCGCATTGACCAGGTCACGCAAGGTGATACCCGGCTGCATTTCGCCTTTGAAACGCACCAGCACCGATTCCGGCATATCGAGCGGCATGACACCGGTCGCGGCAGCGAACGCCACCAGGCCCGAACCGGCCGGAAACGATATCCCGATTGGAAAACGGGTATGCGAATCGCCACCGGTACCAACCGTATCGGGTAACAGCATACGGTTCATCCAGGAATGGATGACACCATCGCCGGGGCGCAGTGAAATTCCACCGCGGTTTTGCATGAAGTCCGGCAGGGTGTGATGGGTGACCACGTCAACCGGCTTCGGGTACGGCGCGGTATGGCAGAAAGACTGCATTACCAGGTCGGCCGAAAAACCGAGACAGGCCAGGTCTTTCAATTCATCTCGCGTCATCGGCCCGGTAGTGTCCTGCGAGCCGACCGTGGTAATCTTCGGTTCGCAATACATACCCGCACGCACGCCCGGTAAACCACAGGCCTTGCCAACCATTTTCTGCGCCAGCGTATAGCCTTTGCCGCTGTCCTCCGCCGCCTGCGGTTTTTCAAACAGGTCACTATCCCCGAGGCCCAGCGCCTTGCGCGCACGCCCGGTCAGGCCACGCCCGATAATTAACGGGATACGACCACCAGCCTGTACTTCATCTTTGAGCACGTTGGTACTGAGTTCAAAGCTCGTAATGACTTCGTCAGTATCGTGGCGAGTGACTTTGCCGGCATAGGGATAAACATCGATGACATCACCCGTTTCCATCTGGCTGACATCCATTTCGATCGGCAGCGCACCGGAGTCTTCCATGGTGTTAAAGAAGATTGGCGCGATTTTGCCGCCGAAACAATAGCCACCATTGCGCTTGTTGGGGATATAGGGAATGTCTTTACCCATATGCCACAGCACCGAGTTGGTCGCAGATTTGCGTGACGACCCGGTACCGACGACATCGCCGACATAGGCGACGGGATGACCCATCGCTTCGAGCTCACTTATTTTTTCCAGCGGTTTTTCTGCCACACCCTCGCGCGGGTTCTTCAGCATCGCGTTGGCGTGCAACGGAATATCCGGCCGTGACCAGGCGTCCTGCGCCGGGGACAAGTCATCGGTGTTGGTTTCACCTGGGACTTTAAAAACAGCCACGGTGATCTTCTCGGCCAGCGGAGGCCTGGCGGTAAACCAGTCGGCGTTAGCCCAGGATTCGAGCACCTGTCGCGCATAGCTGTTACCGGCCTCCGATTTCTCGACAACATCGTGGAAGGCATCGAATACGAGCAGGGTATGCGACAACGCGCTCACCGCGGCGGCCGCGGTTTCCTCGTCATCGAGACAGGCAATCAGCGCTGCGATGTTGTAGCCACCGAGCATGGTGCCAAGAATTTCTACCGCCCTGACCTTGTCGATTAACGAGGTCGAGGCTTCACCACATGTAATCGCGGCGAGAAATCCTGCCTTCACATAAGCCGCTTCATCGACCCCGGCAGGTACATGCTGGGTGAGTAACTCGAGCAGGTAGTTTTCTTCGCCGGCGGGTGGGTTCTTGATCAGGTCCACCAGTTCCGCAGTTTGCTGCGCATCCAGTGGTTTAGGCGGCACGCCCTGCGCGGCGCGCTCATCGATATGTTCGCGGTATGCCTGTAGCATTTAATTATTCTCGTCGGTCGATAGATGTTATTAGATGGGGATCACTCAGCGTTTGTCAATCGAGACATAATCGAGATCGATAGCCCCGTTGTAGAGCTGACGGGGGCGCCCTATCTTGGCCTCTGCATCCGACATCATTTCGTTCCATTGAGAAATCCAGCCGATGGTGCGCGCCATCGCGAAGATCACGGTAAACATGTTCATCGGAATTCCCATGGCGAGGAAAATGATACCCGAGTAAAAATCGACATTCGGGTATAAATTGCGCTGCACGAAGTATTCGTCTTCGAGTGCGACCTTTTCCAGCGCCATCGCGGTTTCGAGCAATTTTTGCTGCTCCCCGGTGGCTTCCATATCATTCAGTAGCTGGTGGCAGATTTCACGAATCAGCTTGGCGCGCGGATCGTAATTCTTGTACACCCGGTGGCCGAAACCCATCAGGCGGAAGGAGTCACTCTTGTCCTTGGCGCGATCGACAAATGCCTGCAGCGGTTTGCCTGATTCATTGATATCGATCAGCATGCGCACCACCGCTTCGTTGGCACCGCCATGCGCGGGCCCCCACAGTGCGGCGATTCCGGAGGCAACCGCGGCAAACGGATTCGCGTCCGAGCTACCCGCCAGGCGTACTGTCGAAGTAGAGGCGTTCTGCTCGTGATCGGCATGCAGGATCATGATCAGGTCGAGCGCCTTGGCGAGCAGTGGGTCCGGCGTATAGTCTTCCGACGGCATCGAAAACATCATGTGCAGAAAATTCTCGGTATAGTTCAGCGAGTTACGCGGATAAACGAAAGGCTTGCCGTTAGCGTAGCGATAACTCATTGCGGCAATAGTCGGCATCTTGGCGACCAGGCGGTAAGCGGTGATCATGCGATGCTCTTCGTTATGAATATCCATATGATCGTGGTAAAACGCCGCCAGCGCACCCACCACGCCAACCATGATCGCCATCGGATGCGCGTCACGACGGAAGCCACTGAAAAAACGGATCATCGCTTCATGCAGCATCGTGTGGTTGGTGACGGTGGTTTCAAATTCCTCAAGCTCTGCCTGCTGCGGCAGGCGATTGTTGAGCAACAGGAAACAGACTTCGAGGTAGGAGCTGAGCTCGGCGAGCTGATCAATCGGGTAGCCGCGGTATTGCAGTACGCCCTTGTCACCATCGAGAAAAGTAATCGCACTGGAACAGCTGGCAGTCGACATGAACCCCGGGTCGTAAGTGAAATAGCCCAGTTGCTTGTAGAGAGCGCCGATATCGATCACCTTGGGACCGGCAACGGGCGTGTAGAGCGGTAATTCGACTTCTTTACCGGTTGAATTGTCAGTAATGGTAACGGTTTCTTTACTCATGGAATATCCTCAAGGGTCAGTGTTTCCCGGTCAACTGTTTTAATTGTGGTGTTAACGGGCACCAGGCCAGCGCTCGGCTGAAATGGTCAGACAACTGCAAAGGCTAAATATACCTATTATTGAATAAACCCGCTAACAGTGTTCACTATTATTAAATTTACTTATCCTGAAAATTAATTCTCCTGACCCGCATTAAAGCTGCTTCTGCGCAGCATTCGACTTTATCCAATCGATTTTCGAACCAACTATTGTTGACAATATTAGATTAAATATGCATATTTCAGCCAGATTTTGCCAACTAATGCTTTTATTGTCGACAATTTATGCCTGGAACCCTGTTAACCACTAATACCGAAGAATCGCTCGAGTCACCCACCCTGGCGCGACGAGCCTTTGACAGCATCAAGGCCGATATTATCGGCGGTCAGCTTGCGCAGGGGACCAAAATCGTCGAATCAGACCTGGCATTGAAATACGGCATCAGCCGGGGACCGCTGCGCGAAGCCATCCATCGCCTCGAACAGATCAAGCTGATTGTACGGATTCCGCATGCCGGTTCACGCGTGGTAACGCTGGATACGAAGATGATGGAAGACATTTATACCGCGCGCGAATCACTCGAAGGCATGGCCGCTCGACTGGCCGCAAGACTGATGCCTGATAAGGAAATAGCGGCACTGTCGACATTGCTCGATCAACATGAGACGAGCATCAGTGAAACCGAAGGCAAGGCTTACTTCCAGCGCGAAGGCGATATCGACTTTCATTATCGCATCGCGGTGGCGAGCCAGAACCAGTGGATCCTGGAAAATCTGAATGGCGAGCTGTATCAATTGATTCGCATGTGTCGTCATCAATCGGGGCAGTACCCATCGCGGGCACAGACCGCACTCGATCAGCACCGCCAGATTGCCGCTGCTATTGAACGGCGTGACGAAGAACTAGCCGAAATCCTCATGCGCCGCCATATCAGCGGCGCCTGGGAGATTGTTAAACAAATACTAGAGAACCAAAATGACAGCAACTAATTCACCCGGAACAAAATTGCGCCAGGCCGTCTCCGCGAACCATCCGCTACAGGTCGTTGGCGCGGTAAACGCCTACCACGCGATCATGGCTGAAAAAACCGGCCACCAGGCCCTTTACCTGTCGGGCGGTGGTGTTGCGGCCAGTTCTCTCGGAACCCCCGACCTCGGCATCAGCACGCTCGCCGATGTGCTCGAAGATGCACGTCGCATAACCGACGCCAGCAGCCTGCCGTTGCTGGTCGATGTCGATGTCGGCTGGGGCGGCGCCTTCAATATCGCACGCTGTATCCGCGAAATGATTCGCACCAATGTCGCCGGCGTCCATATCGAAGACCAGGTTATGCAAAAACGCTGCGGTCACCGGCCGAACAAGGCCATTGTTTCAAGCGCGGAAATGGTCGATCGCGTCAAGGCCGCAGTCGATGCGCGTAGCGACGAAAATTTTGTCATCATGGCACGTACCGATGCGCTCGCGGTAGAAGGCATGGATGCCGCGATCGAACGGGCACAGGCCTGTGTCGCCGCCGGTGCCGATATGATATTCCCGGAGGCCATGACCGAACTCGAGCAGTATCAGCAATTTGTCGATGCGGTACAGGTACCGGTACTGGCAAACATTACCGAATTCGGCGCGACACCCCTGTTCACCACCGAGCAACTGGCTTCCGTCGGGGTCAGCCTGGTGCTCTACCCACTGAGCGCATTTCGCGCGGCAAGCCTGGCGGCGTTAAATGTATACCAGCACATCTTAAGCGACGGCAGTCAGCAAAATGTGGTCGATAGCATGCAAACCCGCATGGAGCTGTATGACTTTCTCGATTACCACGATTACGAACAAACACTGGACAAACTATTTAGCGAGGACCAATCATGAACGAAGCGACCGGGTTTAAACCCAAGAAATCAGTTGCGCTGTCCGGCACCACGGCCGGCAACACGGCAATCTGCACCGTCGGTAGAACCGGCAATGACCTGCATTACCGCGGTTACGATATTCTCGATGTCGCGGAAACCTGCGAATTTGAGGAAATCGCCTACCTGATCGTACATGAAAAACTGCCGACCCAGGATGAACTGGATGCCTACAAGGCACGCCTGCGTGCGTTGCGCGATCTCCCACATGAAGTAAAAGTCGTACTCGAGCAATTACCCTCGAGTACTCATCCGATGGACGTGATGCGCAGCGGTTGCTCAGCACTGGGCTGTATGATGCCGGAAAACGACGACCACAATGCCGACGGCGCGCGTGAAATTATCGACCGCCTGATGGCCTGCTTCGGCTCGATGCTGGCCTACTGGTACCACTTCAGCCATCACGGTAAGCGTATCGACCTGGTCACCGACGATGACTCCATCGGTGGTCACTTCCTGCACCTGTTGCACGGCAAACCGGCTCCCGAGTCATGGGTCAAGGCGATGCACATATCGTTGATTCTGTACGCCGAGCATGAATTCAACGCCTCGACTTTTACCGGTCGGGTCGTGGCCGGTACCGGCTCCGACATGTACTCCTGCCTGACCGCCGCGATCGGCGCTTTGCGCGGACCCAAGCACGGTGGCGCCAACGAGGAGGCATTCAGGATCCAGTCGCGCTATGCCTCCGCTGACGAAGCCGAGAGCGATATTCGCGATCGCGTCGCCAACAAGGAAATCGTCATCGGCTTCGGACACCCGGTATATACCGTCAGCGATCCGCGTAACGAGGTAATCAAGCGCGTCGCCGAGAATCTGTCGCGGGAAAACGATGACATGCTGATGTACGACGTCGCCGAACGTCTCGAAAGCGTGATGTGGGAACTGAAGAATATGTTTCCCAACCTCGACTGGTTCTCCGCCGTCTCCTACCACCAGATGGGCGTACCCACTGACATGTTCACGCCGCTGTTCGTCATCGCACGTACTTCCGGCTGGGGTGCGCACGTGGTCGAACAACGCGAGGACGGCAAGATAATCCGCCCGTCGGCTAACTATACCGGTCCGGAAAACCTGGCCTTCGTACCGATCGAGGAACGCAGCTGAGATTAGGTGAGAGATGAACGAGAAATACCGTAAACCCCTGCCCGGCACCGGGCTGGATTACTTCGATACCCGCGCCGCGATCGATGCAATCGCAGCAGGTGCCTATGACCGCCTGCCCTATACCTCGCGCGTGCTGGCTGAAAATCTGGTGCGCCGCTGCGACCCGGCTGAGCTTGAGGCCGCACTACGACAAATCGCCGAACATCGCAGCGATCTGGATTTTCCCTGGTACCCGGCACGAGTGGTCTGCCACGACATTCTCGGCCAGACCGCACTGGTCGATCTCGCCGGACTGCGCGACGCGATCGCCGAGCAGGGCGGCGACCCGGCTCGCGTCAACCCGGTGGTGCCGACCCAGCTAATCGTCGATCATTCGCTCGCCGTCGAGCACGCAGGCTTCGACCCGGAAGCCTTCAACAAGAACCGCGCGATCGAGGACCGCCGCAACGCGGACCGCTTCGATTTCATCGACTGGACCCGCACCGCGTTCGAGAATGTCGACGTGATCCCGGCCGGTAACGGCATCATGCACCAGATCAACCTGGAGAAGATGTCGCCGGTGATCCAGGCGCGCGATGGCCTGGCCTTTCCGGACACCTGCGTTGGCACCGACAGTCACACGCCGCACATCGATTGTCTCGGCGTAATCGCTATCGGCGTCGGCGGCCTCGAGGCCGAAAACGTCATGCTCGGCCGGCCATCGATGATGCGCCTGCCCGATATTGTCGGTGTCCGCCTCAGCGGCCAGCGCCAACCCGGCATCACCGCGACCGATATCGTACTCGCGCTCACCGAGTTCCTGCGCGAAGCGCGTGTGGTATCCGCATATCTCGAATTTTTCGGCGATGGCGCCGCGGGCCTGACCATCGGTGATCGCGCGACAATTTCCAACATGGCGCCGGAGTTCGGTGCCTCGGCAGCAATGTTTTACATCGACGAGCAAACCATCGACTACCTGAAACTGACCGGCCGTGAAACTGAACAGGTGGCGCTGGTCGAAAACTACGCACGCACCACCGGCCTGTGGGCCGACGGCTTGCGGACCGCCGAATACGAGCGTGTGCTCGAGTTCGATCTCAGCAAAGTCGAACGCAACCTCGCCGGACCCTCCAACCCGCACCGACGCCTGCCGACCGCCGAGCTCGCCAAACGCGGCGTTTCCGGCGAATGGCAGGAAACCGCAGGCGAAATGCCCGACGGCGCGGTCATCATCGCCGCCATCACCAGCTGCACCAATACCAGCAACCCGCGCAACGTCGTCGCCGCCGGACTTATCGCGCAAAAGGCCAACGCGCTGGGTCTCACACGCAAACCCTGGGTCAAGTCATCGTTCGCACCGGGCTCGAAGGTAGCGCGACTATACCTCGAGGAAGCCGGCCTGCTGTCCGAGATGGAAAAACTCGGATTCGGTATCGTCGCCTACGCCTGCACCACCTGTAACGGTATGAGCGGCGCGCTCGATCCCGCAATCCAGCAGGAAATCATCGAGCGCGATTTGTACTCAACGGCGGTTTTGTCCGGCAACCGTAATTTCGACGGTCGCATTCATCCCTACGCCAAACAGGCATTTCTCGCATCTCCACCGCTGGTCGTCGCCTACGCGATCGCCGGCACCATACGCTTCGACATCGAGCGAGACACGCTTGGTTACGACACCGACGGCAATCCGGTTACGTTGCAGGACATCTGGCCGAGCGACGCCGAAATAGACGCGATCGTCGCCGCGCACGTGCGCCCTGAGCAATTCAACCAGGTCTATAATCCGATGTTCGACCTGGGACAGGTCGAGGCGGCAGAGAGTCCTCTATACGACTGGCAGCCACAGTCGACCTATATTCGCCGACCACCCTACTGGGAAGGCGCGCTCGCCGGGGAACGTTCGCTCAGCGGCATGCGTCCGTTGGCAGTGCTCGGTGACAACATCACCACCGACCACCTGTCACCGTCCAACGCGATCCTCGCGTCGAGCGCGGCCGGTGAGTATCTCGCCAAAATGGGCCTGCCCGAGGAAGACTTCAATTCCTACGCAACCCATCGCGGCGACCATCTGACCGCGCAACGCGCGACCTTCGCCAACCCCAAACTGCTGAACGAAATGGTGAGCGATAACGGTGAAGTCCGGCAGGGCTCATTGGCGCGAATTGAGCCGGAGGGTGAGGTGACCCGCATGTGGGAAGCGATCGAAACCTACATGGCGCGCGCGCAACCGCTTATCATAGTTGCCGGCGCCGATTACGGACAGGGTTCATCGCGCGACTGGGCCGCCAAGGGCGTTCGTCTCGCCGGCGTCGAGGCCATCATCGCCGAGGGTTTCGAGCGCATCCATCGCACCAACCTGGTCGGCATGGGCGTGCTACCGCTGGAGTTCAAGGCCGGTGAAACGCGCAAAAACTACGCCATCGACGGTAGCGAAACCTTCGACATAGTCGGCGAACGCATGCCCGGCGCCGAACTTTGCGTGATCATGCACCGGCGTGACGGCGAACGCGTCGAATTTCCCGTTACCTGCCGCCTCGATACCGCAGACGAGTTACTGGTTTACGAAGCGGGCGGCGTGCTGCAGCGCTTCGCCCAGGATTTCCTCGAAGCCGGGACCGCGGCATGACGGCACAGGCGCAGATTCGTATTCCCGCGGCCTATATACGCGGCGGCACCAGCAAGGGTGTATTCTTCCGCCTCGACGACCTGCCCGCAGTGGCGCAAGTGCCCGGCACGGCCCGCGACAACCTGCTGCTGCGCGTCATCGGCAGCCCCGACCCTTACGGCAAGCACACCGACGGTATGGGCGGTGCGACCTCGAGCACCAGCAAGACCGTGATCCTGTCCAGGAGCGCACAAAAGGATCACGACGTCGACTACCTGTTCGGCCAGGTTGCGATCGACCGGGCCTTCGTCGACTGGAGCGGCAACTGCGGTAATCTCACCGCCGCGGTCGGCGCGTTTGCGATCTCCGGCGGACTCATCGACGCGGATCGGGTGCCGCGCGACGGCATTGCCGAGGTGCGCATCTGGCAGGCCAATATCGGCAAGACCATCATCGCCCACGTGCCAATGACCGCAGGCGAGGTGCAGGAAACTGGTGATTTCGAGCTCGACGGCGTGACTTTCCCGGCGGCGGAAGTGCGCATCGAGTTTCTCGACCCGGCCGATGCAGGGGGCGCGATGTTCCCGACCGGCGCGCTCGTGGATGCGCTCGAACTCCCGCAAGACCTGGTATCAGCAGGCAAGCTGCAGGCGACCCTGATCAACGCCGGCATTCCGACGATCTTTTTGAACGCCGCCGACCTCGGTTACAGCGGCTGCGAATTGCAGGAGGCAATAAATGGCGACCCGGCAGCGCTTGATCGCTTCGAGCAAATTCGCGCCCACGGCGCGCTACGCATGGGCCTGATCAACGATCTCGCGGAAGCCGCAGAGCGTCAACACACGCCCAAGATCGCCTTCGTTGCAGCACCCGCCGACTATATCGCATCCAGCGGCAAGTCGATCGCCGCCACGGATATTGATCTCAACGTGCGTGCCATGTCGATGGGCAAGCTACATCACGCCATGATGGGTACCGCTGCGGTCGCGATCGCCACCGCGGCCGCGATTCCGGGCACTCTGGTGAGCCAGGCTGCCGGTGGCGGTGAGCGCAACACCGTGCGCTTCGGTCATCCGTCGGGCACGCTTAAGGTAGGCGCCGAGGCTGCACGGCACGACGGCGAATGGGTCGTCGAGAAAGTCGTCATGAGCCGCAGTGCGCGTGTATTGATGGAAGGTCAGGTACGTATCCCGGGCGACGCCTTTTAATAAAAATTAGCAGGTTATTCCTCGATGCGACGGTCCGACGCATCGGGGAATGACGCCATCAGGCTGTCAAGGCCTGTTGAATGCGAAGCAAAGGAAAATATACAACCGCCCAGGCTGGTGGAGGAGATTTGCGAGTCGTCTCGTATAGTCAAAGGAAGGGATTAGCTTTACTGACTCCGTTGCTCGATAAAACGGACGATGATCGCGATCAGGTCATCGGGCTCGAAGGGCTTGGAAATATGGTAATCCATACCGGCCTCGAAACTCTTGCTGCTATCACCTTCAAGTGCGTGCGCGGTCATCGCGATAATCGGGATCGATTTGAATTCCCCACCCAGGGCACGGATTCTGCGGGTAGCTTCATAGCCATCCATGATCGGCATTTGAATATCCATCAAAATTAACTCATATTGTTGCTGTTGCGCCTGTGCTATCGCTTCGACGCCATTAACCGCAACATCGACATCGACGCCGGTTTCCTCGAGCATTTCCAGCGCGATCATCTTGTTAATATCGTTGTCCTCGACCAGCAGGATACGGTGACCAGCGAGAATTCCCGGCGCCCCGGGCGCGACGCCATCCTGTGCCGGGGCATACTCCGAATTAAAAGCGAGCTTGTAAACTATATCCAGCACCGTTGTGTACAGGCGTGAATGCGACAGGGGTTTGTAAAGACGTACAT
>JBATHL010000226.1:0-12009 GCA_049666745.1 Gammaproteobacteria bacterium | reverse complement strand
GTATTGGTGTCGGCGCCACCACGCAGATTATACCGCCGGATAAATTAACCGAGGCGATGCTTGAAGAGATCGAACCGGATACGATGCAGGTTGATCCCGCTGCTTTTGAATTGACCAGGGCCCAGGTCGAGGCGGCGGGCAATGATGCCGGGGATGACTCTGCAGGGCCTGGCTTCGGCGACACTCTGCTTGCACAACCGCCTCAAATTCCCGGTGCGGATAGTTACACCCAGGCGATCGATTACGCTCAAACCGAAGCCGAACCGGCACAGGCAGATGCAAATGAAGCTGCGGATGCAGATACAGATGCCGACAGATTTGAGGCCGCGGAATTTGATGAAATAGGGCCATTAGCCACGGAAACCATAAAAATTGAAACCGTTGGTGAAGATTTCCTTGGGGATGATTTCGATGACGATTTTGGTGACGAAGTTGCGCTTGAAACTGCATTGCCGGAATCAATGGCAGTAGAAGCCATGACTGCAGACGAGCCTGCAGCGGAAGCCCAGCCAGATGCGGACGAGCCTGCAGCCGAAGAAATAGTTATGCAAACTCTCGAGCCGGAGCCTGCAGCCGAAGCCCAGCCAGATGCGGACGAGTTTGAGGTCGAAGCTGGCTTAGATGCGGCCGAGCCCGGCGCAGAAGCTCAGCCAGATGCAGACGAGCCTGCAGCCGAAGAAATAGTTATGCAAACCCTCGAGCCGGAGTCTGAAGCCGAGGAAATAGTCATGCAAACCCCCGAGCCGGAGTCTGAAGCCAAGGAAATAGTCATGCAAACCCCCGCGCTTGAGGATGAAGAAGTTTCAACCCAGGCTGCGGAGGCCGAGGAAATTGAACTCGAAGCTCCCGGAACTGAATTTGAAGGGCTGGAAGTCGAGTCTCAATCTCAAGCTGTTGAGACGGCCATCGATACTGCAGAAGCGGTAGAGACCGAGGAAAATGAAGATCGGGAGGATTCTCCTGACCCTTTAGTCGATACGACAGGGAACCAAGTGCCTGGAAACGAGGCAGGGGACAGCGACCCCAGGGTTCAAGAGCCGCCCGTACTAACCGGCCTGTCGTTCGACCCGGAACTGTTGATAATTTACCAACAAGAGGTAGAACAGCACCTAAGCATAATAAGTTCCGCTCTTGATCATGCCGAGCAGATCCAGGAACTAATTCCCTCCGAAGAAGTTTATCGCGCGCTGCACACCATTCACGGTGCCTCACGCACCGCCGACATATCTACTATCGGCGAACTTGCCGGTTTGATGGAAAAGCCTTTGAAATTGGCGATTTCGCAAAAAATGGCGCTTGATCACGAAATCGTAGCCTTGTATCGGGAAGGGCAGCGCACGCTGCAGACCATGACCGATGAGCTGGTTTCGACCCGGCAGTTGCCGCGACTTTCCGCGGACCTCAAGATCAGTCTTAAGGCGCTGGCGGAAGATTTTGAAGAACACACTGTCGAGATTCCGGCTGATGCGGAAGCACCGGCCGGTGAATTCATCGATACGCTGACGATGATGAGTGATGCAGCTGATCCCGAGCAGGATAACGAACTGCTTACCATTTTCGTCGATGAGGCGAATGAGTTGCTCGAAATGAGTGACAATACCCTGCACGAGTGGTCTCGGCAGCAATCTGATGAGGAGCCTGGTTCCCAGGACTACAACTCGGTAATGGAGTTGCAGCGTTATCTGCATACTCTAAAGGGTGGCGCCCGGATGGCCGAACTCAAGGAGATCAGCGATCTATCGCATGAACTGGAATCTATGTTTATCGCAGTAATCGATGGCCGGGTGGATAAAAATGACGATTTGATCGAGCTGTTGAAGGATTGTTTTGACCTGCTGCATCGGCAGGTAGTCGAAGCCCAGGAAGGACAGCAAATGAGCGATTGCACCGACCTGGTGGGAATGCTCAAAAAATTACGCCTCGGGAAAAATGACCAGGCGGATGAGGAGTTCGGCGATGATGACAGTTTTGCCGATATGGACATGGATAGCGAAGATATCGATATTGTCAGTGAGAATCTGCCCGGGGAGTCACTCTCTGGTATGGACCGACCTTCCCAGGACGTCATCAAGGTTCGCTCGGATCTTCTCGATAATCTGGTAAATTCGGCGGGTGAAGTCAGTATCTACCGTGCCCGTATGGAGCAGCAGGTGGCTGGTCTGGGCTCCCATCTGGGCGAGCTTGGGCAAACCATTTCGCGCCTCAAGGGGCAGTTACGTAGCCTCGAAGCGGAGACCGATGCGCAAATCCACTTTAGCCATCGTTCC
The DNA here is from genome assembly GCA_049666745.1 of Gammaproteobacteria bacterium. Lineage (GTDB taxonomy): Bacteria > Pseudomonadota > Gammaproteobacteria. Next base: position 9,742 of record JBATHL010000226.1, on the reverse strand, counting down.
GAGTCTGGCAAAGTGGGTGAGTTCGACCCCCTGGAGATGGACCGCTACACGATGATCCAGGAATTGTCACGTTCGCTGAGTGAATCGGTTAATGACCTGTCCAGCTTGCAAAACATGTTAGGCGAACAGGTCAAGGATTCCGAAACTCTGTTGTTACAGCAATCGCGGGTAAACACCGACCTTCAGGATGGCTTGATCAAAAGTCGCATGGTTAAGTTCTCCGGATTGCTATCGCGCTTACGTCGCCTGGTCAGGCAAAGCAGCCAGGAACTTGGCAAAAAGGCCGAACTGATTATTTCCGGTGAGGAAAATGAAGTCGATAACAAGGTGCTCGACCGGATGGTTGCGCCGCTCGAGCATATTATTCGAAATGCCCTGTCGCATGGCATCGAAACCCCGGTGGAGCGCGTTAAAAAAGGCAAGTCGGAAAGCGGCAGGATTACGATTGATATTGCCCGCGACGGCTCGGATATCGTGATTCGAGTCGGTGACGACGGCGCCGGCGTCAGTATTGAAAAAGTGCGTAGTCGAGCGATTCAGCTAGGCCTGCTCGAAAAGAGCCACGAGGTGAGCGAGGCGGACCTGGTGCAGTACATACTCGAGCCTGGATTCAGTACCGCTGAACACGTAACCCAGATGTCGGGGCGCGGGATTGGTATGGATGTGGTAGATATCGAGATCAAGCAGCTCGGTGGAACCCTGCAAATAGCAACCAATCCCCAGGGCACCACCTTTACCGCTCGCCTGCCTTTCACGCTGTCGATCAATCAGGCGATCCTGGTGCGTACCGGCGAAGAGATCTATGCGATCCCATTGATCAACATCGAGGGTATCACCCGCCTGGATAACCAGCAGATGCTCGACTATTACCGCCAGGATGAACCTGAGCTGGAGTATGCCGGGCAAGGTTTTGCATTACATAACCTGTCGGAACTCGTCGGTTCGGGGGTTCCATTCAGGCCCGGCGTGGAAAATGAAAAGCAGGCCATAATTTTGAGCCGCGCCGGCGATGTTCGCGTCGCATTGCATGTTGATGAAATAATCGGTAATCGTGAAATCGTGGTTAAAACCCTGGGCAAGCAACTCAGCCAGGTAAAAGCCCTGGCCGGGGCAAGTATTCTTGCCGATGGTAGCGTGGTTCTGATTCTCGATATTAACGGGCTGATTCGCCACAGTGCCTCCAGTGCGGTCAAGATCGTCTATCAGCAGGGAGATGATCGCGCAACAAACCTGCGCAGCACAGTCATGGTGGTGGATGATTCGATTACGATGCGACGGGTTGCAAGTAAATTACTCGAACGCCATAACTACGAAGTTGTTACCGCCAAGGACGGGGTTGATGCACTGGCACAACTGCAGGAACTGCGTCCCGATGTCATGCTACTGGATATAGAAATGCCCCGCATGGACGGCTTTGAGCTGGCAACTCACATGCAAAACGAAGAGACCTTTTCCAAAATCCCGATCATTATGATCACTTCGCGTACCGGGGAAAAGCACCGCGATCGAGCCATTGAAATCGGTGTCACTAATTACATGGGTAAGCCCTACCAGGAAGACGAGTTGATTGAGAATATTCAAAGTGCATTGGGAGCCGGGTGACCCGACCTATGAGTAACAATCCAGCCTCGGTACGATGTATGCTATTGCCGCTGACAGCGCTTAACCTGTTAATTCCGAACTCGGCAGTTGCTGAAATTATTGGTTATTCGATACCACGCCGGTTGCCTGATACCAGTGAGTGGTTTCCCGGTGTTGTGCTGTGGCGCGGGGTTTATGTGCCCGTGGTCGAAGTGGAGAAATTGTGTCACCTGGGCGTCGCCGAGGTGGGCCCGCGTACCAGAATCGCTATTATCTACAATCCGGAAAAAGATCCGGAAATGCCATATCTCGGTATCCACATGCAGGATATTCCCCGAGCCTACCTGGCGGAAGCCGAAAGCATGGAGGCAGGTAACGATGATGGCTTGAACCCGTATTTACTGACCCGGGTAGATGATGAGCAGCTCGCGCGGGTAATTCCGGATTTCGACAAAATCATCGATGACCTCAAACTCGAGTTCAATCAAAATCGCATCGAAGAATTAACCACTTAGCACCATCCCGATACGTCGGACCGCCGCTCCCCCGCACTCCTGTCCGGAATAAACAACAGATCGCAGGTTCACTGGCGTTGCTAATGCTGCCTCGGGGGTCAGTCCGTAAAAGTCGCTCCCAAACGGCAAAAAGCGCCGTTTGGCACATCCCTGTGACCGCTTGGAGCGCGGCGTCCATGCCGCGCTACACTTTTGCGGACTGACCCCCGAGACAGCCACCCACTGTCAGGGGAAACCGGAGAAGCTCCTCACGCCGTAAAGGCCGGGTGCTGAAAAAGCATCAATTTTGACGGGTCAGGCGGCAGGGACGCCGCCTGTGGCGAGTCGAGACAGGGAAGTCGAGTCTCGCCTTGCCCGTTAAAATTGATGCTTTTTCAGGAAGCCGCAGGCCACCCGGCCAGGCGTGAGGAGCTTCTCCGGTTTCCCCGTGGGATGCCACCCAAAATTAATTCTATACGATGCGGAACAAAGACATGGTGATGATTTTTATGATTTACCTCCGAGCCCAGGCATTTTATTCCGAGCAGGAGTGCGTGCAAGCGGGGACCTTGTTAACTCAAATCGCCAAGGCAGGATTGCGCAATTGCAAGCGCTGCGGTTGCTGCAGTTTCGGTGCGCAGTACGCGCGGACCGAGCCTGGCCGCAGCGAAACCGGCTGTCCTGGCGAGTTGAATTTCAGGTGGGCTCAAACCGCCCTCGGGGCCGAGTAGAATCGACACCGCTGTACAGGGAGGATGCAATACCGAAGCCAGCGCAATGCCATCAATATCAAGCAGTAATTTGATCTCGATGATCGAGGCCGCGATAGCCTGGTCGAGGCTGGCATGAAAATCGACCTGTGGCAGTAGCGCGCGACCGCTCTGTTCGCAGGCGCTGACAGCGACCCCTCGCCAATGGGCAAGTTTCTTTTCCAGCTGCGCTGGTTTTAGCGGCGACTGTGTACGTTCGGCATTGAAGAGCGAGATTTTGTTAACGCCGAGCTCGGTGGTTTTCTGGATCATCCAGTCCATGTGATCGGCGCGCCCCAGTCCCTGTATTATTTCGCTATCGAGCCCGGACTCGTTGTTCAGCGGTGTTGCAGCGTCGATTCTGGCGCTGACTTTTTTACCATCGAAAAAAAGTCTGGCCTGGTAGTCGATAGCTTCCCTGCCGTTGAACAAAAACAGTGCTGCGCCTGATTTCAGGCGCAGCACGTGTTTAAGGTAATGACTCTGGAACTTGTCGAGTGAGATTTCCTCGCCAACGACAAGCTCCGCGTCGGTATATACGCGGGAGATCCGCATAAGTGGAGCTTTAACTAGTAACGGTAAGCTTCAGGTTTGTAGGGGCCTTCGACCTTGACACCGATGTAGTCAGCCTGCTCCTGGCTCAGCGTGGTTAACCTGGCACCGATTTTGTCGAGATGCAGACGCGCTACTTCTTCGTCCAGATGTTTGGGTAAAACGTAAACCTCGTTCTGATACTTTCCCGGGTTGCAGAATATTTCCATTTGCGCCAGCACCTGGTTGGTGAACGAATTGGACATTACGAAGCTCGGATGACCAGTGGCGCAACCCAGATTTACCAGGCGTCCTTCGGCGAGCAGGATGATGCGCCGACCGTCCGGGAAGATGATGTGATCAACCTGGGGCTTGATGTTTTCCCATTCGTATCCTTTCATTTCGGCAACCTGGATTTCATTGTCGAAATGGCCGATGTTGCAGACGATGGACTGGTTCTTCATTTGATCCATGTGATCCTTGCGGATGACGTTGAAGTTGCCGGTGCTGGTGACAAAGATATCAGCCTGGCTGCAAACATCATCCATGGTGACAACGCGAAAGCCTTCCATCGCCGCCTGCAGGGCGCAGATCGGATCGATTTCGGTAACCATGACGGTAGCGCCGAGGCCTTTGAGCGATTGTGCACAGCCCTTGCCGACGTCACCGTAGCCGAGCACAACGGCTACCTTGCCGGCGATCATGACATCGGTAGCGCGTTTGATGCCGTCAACCAGTGATTCCCGACAACCATAGAGGTTATCGAACTTCGACTTGGTAACCGAGTCGTTTACATTGAAGGCGGGGAAAGGCAGTTCACCTTTAGCCTGCATCTGGTGGAGGCGATGCACACCGGTGGTGGTTTCTTCGGTAACACCCTTGATGTTTTGCTGGATAGTCGAGTACCAGTTGGGCGACTCGGCCAGTTTCGCGCGAATCGAGGCGAAGGCGATGACTTCTTCTTCGGTACCCGGATTATCCAGCACCGAAATGTCTGTCTCGGCCTTGCTGCCCAGATTGATCAGCATGGTTGCGTCGCCACCATCGTCGAGGATCATGTTGGGCGTTCCACCATCGTGCCATTCCATGATCTTGTGGCTGTACTGCCAGTAATCTTCCAGTGATTCGCCCTTGACGGCGAATACCGGAACGCCGGATTCGGCAATCGCTGCGGCGGCGTGATCCTGGGTGGAAAAAATATTACAGGAAGCCCAGCGAACTTCGGCACCGAGTGCGACCAGGGTTTCGATCAAAACCGCGGTCTGGATGGTCATGTGTAGTGAGCCGGCAATTCTGGCGCCTTTCAAAGGCTGCTCGCTGCCGTATTTGCCGCGTAGCGATACCAGGCCCGGCATCTCGGTTTCGGCAATTGCGATTTCTTTGCGACCCCAGGCAGCAAGCGACATGTCTGCTACTGTGTAATCGTCTTTAATAAGGTCGGTGGCATTGGCACTCATAAATAATCTCCAAAACTATTTATGAGCGTCGTTGAATTGATCGTGTCGGCGAGCCTGGCAGCACAGCTGTCGCAACGCTCCTCGCTTACAAGTCCCCGGATCAGGGAACCGGGTAGTTTAGTCAAAAAGGCGCTGAAGTCAAATCGTAAAAAGGCGCTGTAATGGCGCCTCTTTAAACCTGTTTACAGGCCGGCATCCGCTTTGAGTGCCTCGGCCCGGTCAATTTTTTCCCAGCTCAGATCCAGATCTTCGCGTCCGAAATGCCCGTAAGCAGCAGTCGGCTGATACATTGGCTTCATCAGGTCGAGCATGGCGATCAAACCTTTGGGTCGGAGGTCAAAATGTTCCCGGATCAGCGTGATGATACGACTGTCATCGATAGCCCCGGTGCCGAAGGTATCGACACTGATCGATGTGGGTTCGGCAACTCCGATCGCGTATGAAACCTGTACTTCACAACGTTCAGCAATGCCCGCGGCGACAATATTCTTGGCCACGTAACGTGCGGCATAAGCCGCCGAGCGGTCGACCTTGGAAGGGTCCTTGCCGGAGAAGGCGCCGCCCCCGTGACGTGCCATGCCACCGTAGGTGTCTACTATAATTTTGCGGCCCGTCAGTCCGGCGTCACCCACTGGCCCGCCGATCACGAACCTGCCGGTTGGATTGACGTGGATGTTTTCGTTTTTACATTGGGCAAACCAGTCTTCCGGCAGTATCGGTTTGAGGATGGTTTCGATAACCGCCTCGCGCAAAGTGCCGAGATCTACCTCTTCCTTGTGCTGGGTTGATAAAACTACCGCTTCAATACCGACGGGTTTGTGATCCTCGTAGCGCAGCGTGACCTGGCTCTTTGCGTCGGGCAGTAACCAGTCAAGCTCACCGGATTTCATCAATTCGAACTGTTTGCGCACCAGTCGATGTGCATAGGTAATGGGTGCGGGCATCAGTACGTCGGTTTCATTACAGGCAAAGCCGAACATCAGGCCCTGATCACCGGCGCCCTGTTCTTTCTCACTGGACTCATCGACACCCATTGCGATATCACCCGACTGCTTGCCGAGTCCGGTAAGCACTGCGCAGGTTTTGCCATCGAAGCCACATTCCGGGTTGTCGTAACCAATATCGCTGACGGTTTTGCGTACTAGCGCTTCCAAATCAACTTCAGCGTTAGTGGTGATTTCACCGGCGAGCAGGACCATGCCGGTTTTAACCAGAGTTTCGCAGGCCACGCGGGATCGATTGTCTTGCTCCAGCAAGGCATCGAGTACGGCATCCGATATCTGGTCAGCCATCTTGTCGGGATGTCCACCGGATACCGATTCGGAAGTGAAAATGTATGAACCTGACATATTGTGCCCCAAAGCTAGTGTCGGAAAAAAAGCATTATATGTAAGACAATTTAAATTAACAGCCTTGATTATAACCTTATAGAAACGCTCAATAGCCTTTAAAGATTTTATAAGTTGCTGTCAATATGCATTTACGAGAGAATATCGCGCCTTATCGTCAGCGCGTACGTAATGGTAGCCCCGAATTGACGGCCGGAGTCGCCATTGAATCATGTGTACCCGCGAAAAAGTTAATACTAATCAAGAAGTTATGTTGAATAAATCGATTTTGAGAACGATCAATGTCATCACGTAAAACACTTGCTAACGCCATCCGGGCGTTGAGTATGGATGCGGTGCAAAAGGCCAATTCCGGGCATCCAGGTGCCCCCATGGGTATGGCTGATATCGCTGAAGTCCTTTATAACGACTTTATGCGGCACAATCCGGCGAACCCTGAATGGAGTAACCGCGATCGCTTTATCATGTCTAACGGGCATGGTTCGATGCTGCCTTATTCGGTGTTACACCTGAGTGGCTATGAAGTCACCATCGAAGATCTAAAGAATTTTCGTCAATTGCACTCGAGAACACCCGGTCACCCCGAGTATGGTTGTGCGCCGGGAATCGAAACCACCACCGGGCCGCTGGGCCAGGGCATCGCCAATGCGGTTGGCATGGCGATTGCGGAACGTGCCCTCGGCGCTGAGTTTAACCGGGACGGGTTCAATATCGTCGATCATTTTACCTATGTCTTCCTCGGCGACGGTTGCATGATGGAAGGTATTTCGCATGAAGCATGCTCGCTCGCGGGCACACTGGGACTGGGCAAGCTGATTGCATTCTGGGACGACAACGGTATTTCGATCGATGGTAAGGTTGAAGGCTGGTTCCTGGACGATACGCCGAAACGTTTCGAAGCCTACGGCTGGCACGTGATTGAAGTCGACGGGCACGACCCGGATGAAATAAAAATCGCCATCGAGGCGGCACGCGCCATCACCGCCAAACCGTCGCTGATCTGTTGTAAGACGATCATCGGTTTCGGCTCGCCCAACAAGGCTGGTGGACATGCCTGTCATGGTGCCCCGCTCGGGGAGGAAGAGGTTGCGCTGGCACGGGTTGAATTGAACTGGGAGCACGCTGCATTCGAGGTTCCCGAAGAAGTCTACCAGGGTTGGGACCATCGTATGAAGGGCCAGGGCCAGGAAGATGCCTGGACGCAGAAATTTGAGGCTTACCAGGAAAAACATGAGGATTTGGCGGCCGAGTTTGAAAGACGCATCAAGCGTGAGTTACCGGCTGACTGGCGGGAAGCCGCCGAGGCGTTTATCGCCGGGCTGGATGAAGCCGCGGCAGACAAGGCAACCCGGCAGGCATCGCTCGCTTCGATCGAAGCCTATGCGCCCTTGTTACCGGAGCTGTTTGGTGGTTCCGCCGACCTGGGATGTTCCAACCTGACCGAATGGTCGGGATTCAAACCAATGCAGCCTGAATCACCGCAGGCAAACTACATCAACTATGGTGTACGCGAGTTCGGCATGTCGGCGATCTTAAACGGTATTGCCCTGCATGGTGGCTATATGCCGTTTGGCGCTACCTTCCTGGTGTTTTCCGATTATGCCCGCAATGCCGTGCGTCTGGCGGCGTTGATGAAAGTGCAGAGTATTTTCGTCTATACCCACGATTCGATCGGTCTCGGTGAAGATGGTCCGACGCACCAGGCTATAGAGCATATTCCGAGTTTGCGTATGATCCCCGGCATGCGCCTGTGGCGTCCCTGCGATACCGTGGAATCCGCGGTCAGCTGGAAAGCCGCGATCGAACATCGTGACGGCCCCAGTTGCCTGGTGTTTTCCCGTCAGAGCCTGAAGCACCAGACGCGCAGCCCTGAGCAAATAGACGCCATCGCCCGTGGTGGATACATCCTGCGCGATTGCGCAGGCAAGCCGGACGTGATCATTATTGCTACCGGTTCCGAGGTGGAACTGGCGATAGCGGCCTATGAGTCTGAAGCACTGGAAGATAAAAATGTACGCGTGGTTTCGATGCCGAGCACGAATGTGTTTGATCGTCAAAGCAAGGATTACCGGGATTCGGTCCTGCCCCCCGGGGTCAATGCGCGAATTGCAATCGAAGCCGCGATCACCGCGGGCTGGTACAAGTATGTCGGTGTGGATGGCATTGTCATCGGCATCGATACTTTTGGTGAGTCGGCTCCAGCGAAAGAATTGTTTGCCTACTTCGGTTTCACTGTCGATAAGGTGGTGGAAGCGGTCAACAGCCTGTTAGGCACAGATTAACTATTAACTCTTAGGAGAAACAAATGACAGTACGTGTCGGCATAAACGGTTTTGGTCGAATTGGACGTATGGTATTCCGTGCAGCGCAGGAATTTGGTGATGTCGAAGTCGTAGGTATCAATGACCTGCTCGACCCGGAGTACCTGGCATACATGCTCAAGCATGATTCGGTACACGGCAAGTTCAAGGGTGATATCGCGATTGACGGTAACACGCTGGTGGTCAATGGTCAGAATATCCGACTCAGCGCCGAACGCGATCCGGCTGAACTGAAGTGGGGCGATATCGACGTTGACGTGGTAATCGAATCAACCGGCTTGTTCCTGACCAAGGAAACAGCGCAAAAGCATATCGATGCCGGCGCTAAAAAAGTCATCATGTCGGCGCCGTCCAAGGATGACACGCCAATGTTCGTATATGGCGTCAACGATGATAGTTACGCTGGCGAAGCGATTATATCGAACGCTTCCTGTACCACCAATTGCCTGGCGCCGATTGCCAAGGTAATCGACGATAATTTTGGTCTCAAGCGTGGCTTGATGACTACCGTGCACGCAGCGACTGCAACCCAGAAAACTGTCGATGGTCCGTCGATGAAAGACTGGCGAGGCGGGCGCGGCATTCTCGAGAATATCATTCCTTCATCTACCGGTGCGGCAAAAGCAGTGGGTAAGGTTTTACCTAAGCTCAATGGCAAGCTGACCGGAATGTCGTTTCGCGTGCCGACGTCTGATGTTTCGGTGGTCGACCTGACCGTTGAACTGGAAAAGAATGCCAGTTACGAAGAAATCTGTGCGGCTATGAAAAACGCCGCCGAAGGTGCGATGAAAGGCGTGCTCGCCTATACCGAAGACAAGGTTGTATCGACCGATTTCCGCGGTGAAGCCTGTACTTCAACCTTTGATGCGGAGGCCGGCATTCAAATGGATGAGACTTTCGTCAAACTGATTTCCTGGTATGACAATGAGTGGGGCTATTCCTGCAAGGTAGTTGAAATGGCGCGAGTCATTTCGGCCTGAAGATGCCGGTACTGGAAATGACCGGCCTCGATCTGGCCGGTAAACGAGTTCTTATCCGCCAGGACCTGAACGTGCCAGTCAGCAATGGCGTTGTCAGCAGCGATCAGCGTATCAAAGCCTCGTTGCCGACGATACGGCACTGTATCGACGCCGGCGCTCGCCTGATGATCATGTCGCACCTGGGTCGACCGGAAGAGGGTAGTCCGGAGGCGCAGTTTTCCCTGCAACCCGTTGCTGATTATCTGGTAGATGCGCTCGGTCAGGACGTGCCGATAATCAG
>JBATHL010000225.1:0-7185 GCA_049666745.1 Gammaproteobacteria bacterium | reverse complement strand
CCGATTCACGCATTCTTTCGCTGATCAAAAGCCAGGGGATCCGGCGTAAATGCTCAGCCGCCGCGGAATCAACCAGCTTCATCAGGTTATGCATGCCCTCATTGCTGGTCATAACGACCAGTGTGGGAAATGCATTTTCAACGAGGTGATCGAAGTCAGAAGCAGCGTAGTGCGGCAGCTCACGCCGGTAAACCTCGCAATAATCGACCTTCGCGCCGCGCGCCGCGAGTTCATCGCCGAGCAGGTTTCGACCTTCCTGGCCGCGTAAAATCAGCACGCGTTTACCCGAAACCTGTTGCAAGGCATCCGCTTCGAGCAGGGTTTCGCTATTGTAGGGAGCGCCGGCAAGCAGGCAGGATTCCAGTTGCGTTACCCACTGCGCGAGCGCAAGCCGGGTCGCCGTACCGATCACGCCAAAACGAAGCCCGGGCTTGAATCGAGTGCTATCAATATAGCGGAAAGCGCTATCGACCGCGTTACGACTAACAAACAATAATATGTCGTAATCCGATACTTGCTGCGTCAGGCGTTGCCGGGCGATAGCGGACTCGTGCGCGACGATGTCGATGACCGCAAAGGACAGGATCTGTGCGCCTTCCCGTTCGAGTAAACTGCTGAGTTCGGCCTGCTGGTGCGCGGGCCGGGTGTTCAGGATTAGCTGACCCTGCAGCTTACCCGGCACGGCTACTCCTGCAGTCCGGCGAGGATACGATCGGCGCCCTGTGCCAGCAGTTGCTGCGCCAGTTGCACACCAAGTTCATGCGCCTCGGAACTACTGCCGCGGATTTCGGCACGCAGAATTTCACTGCCGTCGGGTTCGCCGACGAGGCCACGCAGGTAGAGTTGATCCTGCTCGAGGACAGCGTAGCCGGCTATCGGTACCTGGCAACCGCCGTTCAGGGTTTGATTGAGGGCACGCTCGGCGGTAATCCTGAGCGTGGTTTCGGCATGCGCCAGCGGTGCAATCAGCGCGCGCAAGCCGTCATCGTCACTGCGAATCTCGATGCCGAGCACGCCTTGTCCGATAGCCGGCAGACATTGCTCGGGCGCCAGTGCTGCCCTGATACGTTCACCAAAACCGAGGCGTTGCAGGCCCGATGCGGCAAGGATGATGGCATCGAATTCACCGGCATCGAGTTTACCCAGGCGGGTATTGACGTTACCACGCAGCCAATCGACGCGCAGCGCGGGGAAAGCCTCGCGAATCTGGGTTTGACGGCGCAGGCTTGAGGTTCCCACCAGTGCACCGGCGGGCATCGCGTCGAGGCTGTCGTAATGATTGGAAACGAATGCATCGCGCGGGTCTTCGCGCTCCATCACCAGCGCCAGTTCAAGCCCGTCGGGAAAGTGTACCGGCACGTCTTTAAGCGAATGCACGGCGAGATCGGCGCGCCCATCGAGCAGGCCCGCCTCGAGCTCCTTAACGAACAGGCCCTTACCACCGACCTTGGCGAGCGGTGCATCGAGCAGCTTGTCGCCACGGGTTTTCATCGTCAGCAATGACACTTTCAGCTGTGGATGCAGGGCTTCCAGCCGGGCAGCGACGTGCTCGGCCTGCCACAACGCCAGCGGGCTGCCACGGGTGGCGATACTTAGTTCAGAGCGGGGTTGGTTCATATGGAATTACAGGTTCCTGATGATCTTGCGAACACCGGGCAAGTGCCGGCGGCTAACCTCGAGCGCGTCATCGATATCACGAAAGGTGACCTGGTGGCCGTCATTTTCGGATTGCATTCCAGCCAGACGCGACAGGCTGACCAACGCGTTTCGATGAATACGATAAAATCGCTCCCCAAACTCGGCTTCGAGCGCCTTGAGCGGATCTTCGATGAGCACTTCACCTTCTTCGTGGCGCACGGTGACGTATTTCTGCTCGGCGTGGAAATAGTAGATTTTTTCGATCGGCACCAGCACCAGGCTGCCGCGCACACGCGCGCAGATATGCTGGCGTGGTTCGAGCTCGGATAAGACGTCGCCGCTCCTGCTGGCCTGGGCCCGCGTCGGGCGAATGGTCGCGTCCAGCGCAGCCTGCAGGCGTTCCAGCTTGACCGGCTTGAGCAGGTAATCGACGGCATGGGTTTCAAAGGCTTCGAGCGCGTGATCGGAGAACGCGGTAGTGAAAATAACCGCTGGCGGTTCGTCCAGCTTGGCGATATGGCGCGCCGCCTCGATGCCATCCATACCCGGCATACGAATATCCAGCAAGACGATATCAGGCTCCAGGCTTTGCGCGAGGCCGAGTGCCTCGAGCCCGTTGACCGCTTCACCTACCAGTTCATGGGTATTGATTTCGCGCACCATGCGCGCCAGGCGATCGCGTGCCGGCTTTTCATCGTCGACTATCAGTATTTTCACACAACCTCCGTCGTCGGGATGGTCAGTTTCACAGTGTAAAGTGCCTCGGTCTCGGATAAATCCATCGTCGCGGCACCATCGAACGCCAGCGCCAGGCGCTCACGGATATTATCGATCGCCATCTGGTTACCCTTACGCTCGCGGGAACTCTGCTCCGTTAGCAACGGATTGGAGATCGATATTTCAATATTAGCATCCGTCGCGTTAATCACAATGTCGATGACGCCACCCGACGGCAGGGGTTCGATGCCATGGTAAATCGCATTTTCCACCAGCGGCTGCAAGGTCAGCGCCGGCAAGGTCAGGAAGGGCTCCGTCGCTGGTAACTGCCAGTTGACTTTGAGTCGGTCACCGAGACGCAGGGCCTCAAGGTCGATGTAACTGCGCGTTAATTCGAGTTCCTGCTGCAAGGAAATACTCGCCTCGGCCGCGAGGCTGGCGCGAAACAGATCCGACAGGTTCTCGATGGCGTGTTCGGCCAGGTCGGGCTGATCGTGCGTGAGGCTGGCGATGGTATTCATACTGTTGAACAGAAAATGCGGGCGGATACGCGCCTGCAGCGCTTGCAAGCGCGCCTGCGCCTGCACCTGCAAGTGTAGCTCGGATTCGTAATGCAGGTAGAAGTATCGCAGCGCAAGCCCGATCAGGATCAGCGCAATGGAGAGATTGCGCGTCAGCGTGAAACCGACATCCCGGGCAGTGGGGCCAAAGCGCAGTAGGTCACCGAAACCCAGGCTCAGGTAGCTGGCCAACAGCGTCATCAGCAGGGTAACCGAAATTGCAAATATGGTCGTGCGCAGGTGATCGCTAAGCCAGTGCTGGCGTGTCGCCAGGCACAATATCGCCGCCGTGCTCAGACCGACCCACAGCATGACTACTGAAATCAGCGCGATATGCACGAACAGGCTGCTGCCACCACTGTAACTAACCAGGGCGAATACAATCGCAAACAATTCAACCACCAGCAACAGGCGTAGAAATGCATCCGCGTTGCAGAAATCGGGCAGGTAAGTCTTGTTTTCGGAGCCGGTTATGCTTTTTTCCGGATAATCTGGCATAAAGAGTTGATTTGTTCGTCGCGCGCTGCAAGCATACAACAATATCAGCCGCAATGTGTCCTCGTATTGCCGGCATATCTAAACCACAGTCGACAGATCAGAAACCGATGAGCAAAGATGATTCCCGCATGTGGGGCGGGCGATTCAATGAACCCACAGACGAGTTCGTGCAGGCGTTTACCGCTTCGGTCGGCTTCGACCGCCGCCTCGCCTATGCGGATATCGAAGGCTCACGTGCGCACGCGATGATGCTGAAGCATATCGGGGTGCTCAATTCCGATGAACTCACCGCGATCAAGTACGGGCTGCAACAGATTCGCGAAGAGATCGACGCCGACAAGTTCGCCTGGTCGGTGGCGCTCGAAGACGTGCATATGAACATCGAGGCACGCCTGACCGAGCTGGTCGGTGAGGCCGGTAAAAAACTACACACCGGGCGCTCGCGCAATGACCAGATCGCGACCGATATCCGGCTCTACCTGCGCGAGCAGATTGCGTTATGCCAAAGCGGCATACGCGCTTTTCAAAACGGGTTGCTTGACCTGGCCGAACGCGAAGCTGAAACCATTCTGCCCGGCTTTACCCATTTACAGGTTGCGCAACCGGTCAGTTTCGGTCACCACATGCTGGCCTGGTTCGAGATGCTCGAACGCGATCACGGCAGGCTGCAGGATTGCGCCGCGCGCATGAACCAGATGCCACTCGGCGCCGCCGCACTGGCCGGCACCTCTTATGATCTCGACCGCGAGTTCACCGCCGAGATACTCGGTTTCGAAATACCCTGTCGTAACTCGATCGATGCAGTCAGCGATCGCGACTTCGCGATCGAGTTCTGCGCCGCGGCGGCAATTTGCATGACGCATTTGTCACGCATGGCAGAAGAACTGGTGCTGTGGTCGAGCGCGCAGTTCGATTTCATCCGCCTGCCGGACCGTTACTGCACCGGCTCGTCGATCATGCCGCAGAAGAAAAATCCGGATGTACCCGAACTGGTGCGTGGCAAGGTCGGACGCGTGAGCGGGCACCTGATGAACCTGCTGATGCTGATGAAAGCGCAGCCGCTGTCGTATAATAAGGACAACCAGGAAGACAAGGAACCGCTGTTCGATACGCTCGACACGCTGATCGACTCGCTGCGAGCATTCGCCGACATGGTGCCCGCGCTTGCCGTCAACAAGGAAAAAATGTACCAGGCCGCGCAGCAGGGCTACGCCACCGCCACCGATCTGGCCGATTACCTGGCGAAGAAAGGCCTGGCGTTTCGTGATGCGCACGAAGTCGTGGGCAACGCAGTGGCATTTGCTATCGAACAGGGAAAGGATTTGAGTGCCTGCACACTCAAGGAACTGCAACAGTTCGACGCGAGCATCGAGGCCGACGTGTTCGAAGTGCTGACGCTGGAAGGCTCGCTCAATGCACGCAACATCACCGGTGGCACCGCGCCCGAACAGGTGCTGTTCCAGGTCAACGCCGGGCGCGCAATGATCAAGGACTAAAACGCGATAACGCTGTTACAGTAACCCCTTTCCATTAATTTTTGGGTCATTCCCGCACAAGCCTGCGCGGCCCGGTGGGAATCTCCTGCAGCGACGTCATTAGAATATTCCGACTCAAGGCCGGAGAGGTCATACGAGGCGTTGTTCCAGCCACTCGGCGAGATGAAAAATCTCCTGCTCGGACACGCCGTGCGCCATGCCCTTGTACTCGTGCCATTCGACCTCGTAGCCTTCGCGTTCGAGCACTTTCTGCGTCCGATAGGCCAGGTCAACCGGCACCACCGGATCGGCCGAGCCATGTGCCAGCAGGATCGGAATCGCGGTGTTGGCGTCGGATTTTTCACTTTCCAGCGAATCCGCCAGCGGCAGGAAAGTCGACAGGGCCATAATACCGCCGAGCTGCTGCCGGTAGCGCAGGCCGGCATGCAGCACGATTGCCCCGCCCTGGGAAAAGCCGGCGAGCAGGATCCGCTCCGGCGCGATACCGTTATCAATTTCGTCTTCGATCAAGTCATTCACCAGCTGCGCCGATGCACGGATCCCCTTTTCGTCGGCTTCGGCACTGATATCGGCGGTGCGGATATCGAACCATGCACGCATGACAAAGCCCTGGTTGATGGTTACCGGCATCATCGGTGCATGCGGGAAGACAAAGCGGATACTGATCCCGGGATCGAGCCGCAACTCGGGAATGATGGGCTCAAAATCATGCCCGTCGGCACCAAGGCCATGCAGCCAGATGACAGCGGCATCGGGGGCATGCACGCCGGTTTCAATTACCAGGGAATCTTCAGCCATTACGCGTCTCGCAAAATACAAAGGCCGGCATTATACCGGTGCACAGGCCATCCATCACGCATTATTCAAGTCACTTAGCGGGCTGCGTACCCCGCGGGCACCGCGCTTTAACACATGGGTATAGATTTCAGTGGTTTTGACGTCCTGGTGGCCGAGCTGTTCCTGCACGGTGCGGATATCGGCACCCGATTCGAGCAGATGCGTCGCAAAGGAATGGCGCAAGGTATGACTTGTAACCTGCTTTTCGATGCCAGCGCGCAACGTCGCTTTTTTGAGAAATTTGTTGATCGTCGATTCATCAACGTGGTGCCGCCGCAAGCGCCTGCTCGTCGGATCAAGCGCCAGTTTCGCCGACGGAAACAAGTATTGCCATCCCAGCGTCAATTGTGCGTTGGGGTGCTTGCGTGCAAAAGCCGGCTGCATCCACACACCGCTAAACTGCTCATTCCGGCTGTCTTCTTTTAGATTCAGCCTGACTCTTTCAATCTGATTCTGCAGCAGTGGCAACAATTCAGGCGCCAGGGTCACTAATCGATGCCGGTAACCTTTCCCGTTCCATACCTGCACCTGCTGATGATCAAAATCGATGTCCTTTACCCGTAACCGCGTAACCTCGATACGGCGCAAACCCGAACCATACAATACCGAAGCAATCAACAAAGGCACACCGCTTAGCTGCGACAGCAACCTGGACACTTCAAGCCGGGAAAGTACCACCGGCAGTTTTGGCGGAATCCTGGAGCGCCGATAACCACTTGCGTTCACCAGCGGCATGTTCAGAAAACGATTGTATAAAAATGCCAGCGCATTCAAGGCCAGCTTCTGGGTCGCGGCGGAGACGCAGCGTTCGACCGAGAGAAAAGTCAAAAACTGCTCAACTTCCTGCTCACCCATCTGGTCCGGGTGACACTTGTTATGGTAATGAATGAAATACTTTATCCAGTAAAGATAAGTTTTTATGGTGCGCGGGCTATATCTGCGCACCGACATGTAACGGGTAAGAGAATCAATAAATGGGGAAGCAGTCCGGCTCATGATCACGAATCCTTTCGTTAACCTCGAGCCCAAACCCTAGCAGCATGAAAACATAAATCAAGGAATTAAAATGCCCTTTTCCACGCTAACAGAACTAGAATATTCAAATAACAAAATTTATGAGGGATTTCAGACAATTGCCAAACCCCCAAAAACAACGAAAAATTAATAAGGCGCGCCCGCTAATATATATTAGAAGGCCTTTGGCCTTCTAAATTGGCTGTTATGTTTATTGGTAGGCCACTGTATTGGAATCGATAGCCAAGTTTTGGCCTCTATTGGTCTTTGCGCCTGTATTCGGTGGATTCGTTTACCTTTACATTGGCGGCAGAAAGGTCAATCCAGTTGAAAGTGGATTGACACCCTTGTTCCAAGAACAAGCAGGAGGCAGATTTGATATTTATAATGTAACAATCCCATTTGTTAGGCATGCCATTTACGAT
>JBATHL010000224.1:0-1877 GCA_049666745.1 Gammaproteobacteria bacterium | reverse complement strand
CTCCTGAGGTTCATCAGCAGTTACCAGATGTCGCACCGCGGGTGAAAAAGAGTTGCTCTACAAGGTGAAATGCGAGAAGGGAACAGATATGGCTGGTCAGCTTTATGGAGTTTGATCTAGGATTCTTTGATGAGGATGAGCGCCGGGTGGAACCCGCTGTGAATCCCTTTTTGCCGAAAGTGTTACCTATGTCTTCGGTATAAAGTGTCACCCATGTCTCCGGGCAACACCCCAAAGTTAAATGGCGGAGCGGACGGGACTCGAACACGTCCAGCCCTGAAGCAGCCTGATGCAACCTGCCATAAAATCAAGTACTTAGACCTGCTAACTCTCAGCCTAAATCAGCCTGTACCACGGTGCACCACGAAAATCGTGGTCAGAATCGTGGTCACTTACCGCTAATTGCACGGTGCAACTACATGAGCGCTTCGACGTCATCGAGCGCAACAAGGAGGCGTATTACCGCGCTCGTTATCTAATCTATTTTTGTTCGCTGGCGCATCTGGTAGAACACCAGAAAAGGTAAGAGCACAAGCGCAGTCAGAAGCAAGATGATTATGTTGAGACCTAATCGTTCGCGTGCGTAATTGATCGCTATCTGCTGCGTCTGTGAGTAACCGGCCGGCGGCGGCTGCACTCGGTTGTCCCGTTCGAACCTCTGATAAGCCAACAGCATCTGTTCGAAGCGCTGAGGCATTGTTGCCTTAAGATCACTTACCTCACCGGGATCATCGGAAATCTCATACAGGTACCATTCGCCGTCCCCCAACGGAGGCTGATTACGAACCAGCTTATAGTCGCCCCGAAACAGGACCGAGTGTCCGGTCAGTTCGTAACCTATCGAATCTGCATCACCATAAACCCTGTCGGTTTCGCCACTGATGAGCGGCTTCAGGTCACGCCCGGACAGCGGAAGCACTGGGCGCCCGGCATATCGAGCGCCAGGCTTATCGACACCCGCATAGGACAATATGGTGGCGGCAATATCGGTTGCCCAAGAGAAACTCTTCGTTTGTCGCGGCTTATCCCCGAGCGGTTTCCCGGAAATAATTAGCGGGACCCGCAACCCTCCCTCACCCACATAGAATTTGTAGTACGCCAGCGGGCTAACGGCAGCACTGGCAAAACTTGGACTGATCGAGCTGAAGGATCCTTTCAGGCCCAAGGTTTCATAGTCAGTGCTGTACCCTAAACTCGCAGGTAGGCGACTGGCCGGGAATGCATTGGGGTCGGGCGGTCCGCTGCCTTCGGCCCCATTATCAGACGTGAAGATGAATATGGTGTTGTCGGCCAGCCCCCTTGATGCCAGATGGCTCATCAACCTGCCGATGTTCGCATCCA
This sequence comes from Gammaproteobacteria bacterium, assembly GCA_049666745.1. Lineage (GTDB taxonomy): Bacteria > Pseudomonadota > Gammaproteobacteria. Next base: position 536 of record JBATHL010000224.1, on the reverse strand, counting down.
TGGCCTCGATCATCCCGGCGTACACCGCCATGCGTTTGGCCTCGTACTTTTTGCGCTCCGCGCTCAACGTTTCCCAGTCAGCCGTTGTCGCCATGTGTTGCATGGACACCGATTCCGGAAAAACGCCCATTTCTACCGCACGTGCCAGCCGCTGTTCTCGCACTTTGTGCCAGCCCTGATCGTACAGCCCCATGTAACGATCGATGTATTGCTGAGGTGCCTGAACCGGCATATGCACCGCCTGAAACGGCACATAGGCAAAAAACGGTTTGCCATCTCCGGCATTCTCGTCAATAAACTAAATCGTCTTATCGATGAGAAAGCGAGACGAATAAAAATCATCCGGCAGCGTAAATCGCTTACCGTCAGCAAACCAGTTGGCCGTATCGTATATCGGCAAATAAGGTCGCTGTTCCCAGTTGTCGGCGCCGGAATCCATCAGCGCAACGGTTCGTTCAAAACCCCGCTGGCTCGGCAACTGATCGCGCTCGGCTCCCAGGTGCCATTTGCCCGCCATATAGGTGTGATAACCGGCA
>JBATHL010000223.1:0-1655 GCA_049666745.1 Gammaproteobacteria bacterium | reverse complement strand
GTCTACCACAGGTATTTTGGCAAGGTGAATCCCGCAGATCTGGATTCCGATTGGAACCTGAGCCGCCGCTTTGGCGGTGATCCCCTGGAATCAATTGTCGGCATATTGTCCGCTGCGGATATTCAGCAACATATCGTGGAAACACTCGACTGGGACCCGTACTACCAACAAATGAAAGCGCTGCTGGCGGACTACCGGGAAAGGGCGGCACGCGAAGGCGGGGGTTATCCAGCCATACCGTCCGGTCCGACGCTGCGCAAAGGTATGCGGGATTCCCGGATTGCACTGCTGAGAAAGCGTTTGCAGGCGTCGAATCACCTGGCGACCACCAGCCCGGATGATCCGGAACATTTCGACGCCGAACTGGAACAGGCGGTCACAAGCTTTCAACGGGAGACCGAAATCGATGTCGACGGCGCTGTCGGTGCGGGCACCCTTGCCGCACTCAATGTGTCATTGCAAAGCCGTATTGACCAGATCCGGGTCAACATGGAGCGCGCCCGCTGGATTTTACGCGATATCCGGGGCATCGATGACTTTGTGATTGTGAACATCGCCGATTTCAAGACCATGTTGGTGCGTGGTGGTGAAAAAGTCTGGGAAACCCGTTCGCAGGTGGGACGCACCTACCGCAAAAGCCCAATTTTCCGTTCCAACATGAAGTATGTACAGTTTAATCCGACCTGGACGGTTCCCCCTGGCATCTTGAAACGCGACATCCTGCCCAAGCTGAAAGCTGATGCTCCGGGCTATCTTGCTGAAGAAGACATGAAACTGGTCGACAATTCGACCGGCAAGCAAATCGATCCCGCTTCCATCGACTGGGCCGCCGCCACACCCCGGAACTTTCGTTACCAGGTCGTACAACGACCGGGACCGGAGAACGCCCTCGGGATGGTGAAATTCATTTTTCCGAATCCGCACTTCGTTTTCCTGCACGACACCAATCATCGCGAACATTTCGATGACAAGGTGCGCACTTTCAGCTCAGGCTGTATCCGGATTGAGCATCCTTTTGAGTTTGCCCGACTGGTTCTGAACGACGAGCAGTGGGATGACGCAGCCATCCAGAGCGTCGTCGTTGCGAAGAAAACCAAGACGGTCTACTTGAAGGAACCGCTACCTGTTCTGGTTCTTTACTGGACTGTTAACCCGATCACCGAAAATGGTGTGCCGGAGTTTCTGGCCGATGTCTATGACCGCGACGACCGGGTGCTCAGGGCACTGGATGGGCCCTTCCTCGTGGTGCTTCCCGATAACATGCCATCCTGGCTGGAGTGAAGGGTTAAGCGAATGTCCTTGTGTGTCAAGTTGAAAAGGACCTGATCAATTATTCTCTCCTCTCATTTATGGGAGTTGAAATTATGAAGTATGTCCGCCTGCCATTTCTTGCCCTCAGCATGGTTGCATTTGGCAGCCTGTTGGGTAGTACAGGCGAAGAAAGGCTGCTAAAGTTCTATCACACGCATACCGGTGATTCACTACAGGTTGTCTACTTCAGACAGGGTGAATATGACCCCGGCGCACTTGCAGATATCCAGATTTTCCTCGCTGACTGGCGTAATGGAGAACAACGTGAGCTTGATCCCGGCTTAATGGATATCCTTTGGCAGTTGCAACAGGCCACCGGCTCAACCGAAACCTGGGAAGTTATT
>JBATHL010000222.1:0-3282 GCA_049666745.1 Gammaproteobacteria bacterium | reverse complement strand
GGTCAGGAGCCGGCTTTTGACCATCCGTTCAACAAGGGAGCCCACTGCGCCAAGGGAGCTTCGATCCGTGAACACGGGCATGGCGAACGTCGCCTCAAGTATCCGACCAAGCTGGTCGACGGCAAATGGAAAAAGATTTCCTGGGACGAGGCCATCAACGAAATCGGCGACAAGCTGCTCGATATCCGTAAGACATCTGGTCCTGATTCAGTGTTCTGGTTGGGTTCAGCCAAGCATAGCAACGAGCAGGCTTACCTGTTCCGCAAGTTCGCGGCGATGTGGGGCACTAACAACGTTGACCACCAGGCGCGTATCTGTCATTCGACCACGGTAGCCGGGGTAGCAAACACCTGGGGTTACGGCGCGATGACCAACTCCTACAACGATATCCACTTTTCCAAGGCGATATTGCTGATAGGTTCCAACCCGACCGAAGCGCATCCGGTGGCGTTGCAGCACATTTTCAAGGCCAAGGAAGAAAACAATGCGCCGGTGATCGTTATCGACCCGCGTTACACGCGCACCGCGGCACATGCCGACCACTTCCTGAGGATTCGCCCCGGTACCGATGTGGCGATCATCTGGGGCATGATGTGGCATATCTTCGAAAACGGCTGGGAAGACAAGGAATTTATCCGCCAGCGGGTTTATGGCATGAACGACGTCATGAAAGAAGTCAAGAAGTGGAACCCGAAAGAGGTAGAACGCGTTAGCGGCGTTCCTGAAGACCAGGTCTTCGCCGCCACCAAGGCGATGGCGGACAACCGTCCCGGCACCTTCATCTGGTGCATGGGTGGAACCCAGCACACCATCGGTAATAATAATACCCGCGCTTACTGCGCCTTTCAGCTGGCGCTGGGTAACATGGGTGTCTCCGGCGGTGGCGCCAATATTTTCCGCGGCCACGATAATGTGCAGGGTGCGACCGACCTCGGCGTACTTTCCAATACCTTGCCCGGTTACTACGGCCTGTCCGCAGGTTCGTGGAAACACTGGTCGCGTGTCTGGGACCTGGATTACGAATGGGTCAAGGGCCAATTCGATAGTGGCAGTTACGAGCAGAGCAAGGGCAAGGACGTTCCTATCATGAATACCAAGGGCATCCCGGTATCTCGCTGGATCGACGGTGTGCTCGAGGATAAGGAAAATATCGCGCAAAAGGACAATCTGAAGGCAATGTTCTTCTGGGGCCACGCGCCCAACAGCCAGACTCGCGGCGTCGAGCAGCAAAAGGCAATGGATGGGCTCGAAATGATGGTGATCGTCGACCCGTATCCAACGGCTTCTGCGGTAATGCCGGATCGCAAAGACGGAATTTACCTGTTGCCGGCCTCCACGCAGATGGAGACCTACGGTTCGGTAACCGCATCCAACCGCTCGTTTCAGTGGCGTTCCAAGGTTATTGATCCGTTATTCGAGTCGCTTCCGGATCACACCATTATGTACAAGCTGGCGAAGAAGCTGGGCCTGTCGGATCAAATGTTCAAGAACATCAAGGTCAATGGCGAAGAACCACTGGTCGAAGACGTACTGCGTGAAATCAACCGCGGAATGTGGACCATCGGCTACACCGGCCAAAGTCCGGAACGCCTGAAGAAGCACCAGGAGAACTGGGGTACTTTCGACTACGACACGCTCAAAGCCGAAGGTGGTCCGGCCGACGGCGATTTCTACGGACTCCCCTGGCCTTCCTGGGGAACGCCGGAAATGAACCATCCGGGAACGCCTAACCTCTACGACACCTCGAAAAACGTGGCTGATGGCGGTCTGACCTTCAGAGCCCGATTTGGTGTGGAACGCAACGGTACCAACTTGCTTGCCGAAGGTTCTTACGGCAAGGGCTCCGAGATCAAGGATGGTTACCCGGAATTCAGCGCCGATGTGTTGAAGAAACTGGGCTGGTGGAAAGATCTGACCGCGGAAGAACAAAAGGCGGCCGAGGGCAAGAACTGGAAAACCGACCTGTCCGGCGGAATTCAGCGCGTCGCGATCAAGCACGGTTGTTCACCGTTCGGCAACGCCAAGGCGCGAGCGATGGTGTGGACCTTCCCGGATCCCGTACCTATCCACCGCGAACCATTGTATACATCCAGGCGTGACCTGGTGGAGAAGTACCCGACCTACGAAGACAGGAAGTCGTTCTGGCGCTTGCCGACACGCTACAAGTCGATCCAGGCAAACGACTTCTCCAAGGACTACCCGATTATCCTGACCTCGGGTCGACTGGTGGAATATGAAGGTGGTGGTGATGAAACCCGATCCAACGCCTGGCTGGCTGAACTGCAGCAGGACATGTTCGTTGAAATCCATCCACGCGACGCTAACAATAACGGCATCAAGGATGGTGATGACGTCTGGGTAGAAGGCGCCGAATCTGCGAAGGTCAAGGTCAAGGCGATGGTGACGCGCCGGGTTGGTTCCGGGGTCGCATTCATGCCCTTCCACTTTGCCGGGCATATGCAGGGCGAGAACCTGCACGACAAGTATCCGGAAGGTGCCGCACCCTATGTACTGGGTGAGGCGGCCAATACGGCATTTACTTATGGCTACGATTCGGTGACGCAGATGCAGGAATCGAAGTGCAGTCTTTGTCGCATTACGAAAGCTTAGGGGGACAGAAAAATGGCTAGAATGAAATTCTATTGTGATGCAGAACGTTGTATCGAATGTAATGCCTGCGTAACCGCCTGCAAAAACGAGAACGATATTCCCTGGGGGGTTAACCGCCGTCGCGTCGTCACCATTAAGGATGGTGAACAGGGTGAACGTTCACTGTCGGTGGCCTGTATGCACTGTTCCGATGCGCCATGTGCCGTGGTTTGCCCGGTTGACTGTTTTTACACCACCGGAGACGGGATCGTACTGCACGACAAGGACATCTGCATCGGCTGCGGTTACTGCTTTTACGCCTGTCCTTTCGGCGCACCGCAGTTTCCGAAGGACGCCGCCTTTGCTTCACGCGGTAAAATGGACAAGTGCACCTTCTGTGCGGGCGGCCCGGAAGAGGATAGCAGCTCTGAAGAATTCAAGAAGTATGGACGCAACCGTCTCTCCGAAGGCAAATTACCGCTGTGTGCCGAAATGTGTTCGACCAAGGCGCTGCTCGCGGGTGATGCTGACGTGATCGCCGATATTTACCGCAAGCGAGTGGTCAATCGTGGTGCCAGTGCCTTTAACTGGGGCGTATCGTCTGATATCAAGGGATAGGGCTCCCTTATATGCTGGAAAAGATATCGATACAGGGACGTATCGAGGTGGTTGGCCAGGGCTGCAGGATAAAAC
>JBATHL010000221.1:0-1790 GCA_049666745.1 Gammaproteobacteria bacterium | reverse complement strand
GCATAACAGCCTATTTAAAAGGTCTTTGACCTTTTAAAACATATTATCTGGTTGACTTGATAATCAAGGGAGTTGTGAAAGCCTGTTTGCAAATTCCTGTTTTTCATGGTTATTTCTCTTGCCCTATTTTGACGATCTGGTTATCAGGTAGTTGACCTGACAACAGCTTTGTTTCCGATCAAAGAGCAATCATACATTGACAGTTTGCCACCGTAACATCGATATCAGCGATACCGAGCTTATTTTTTACCCGGTGGCGGCGAGGCGGTTGGCCACCCATTTGGCGAAGTGATGCGAGGGCTTGTCCATGATCGGGGTAAAAACGCCGCCTTTGAAGGCGCTCGACTGGCGTCCTCGCTGCATGCCTTCGACCACGCCTATGTCTTCATTGAATACTTTCGCCCAGACATCGAGTCGATGCGCGCGCGCGGCTTCGAAGTCGGGGCTGTCGGCGGCATCTCCGAGATAGTAAATCTGCAAATGATCGAGCGAGCGTTCGGCGGACAACGGCTGCACGATGCGGGTCCAGTAGTGATCGGCCTGCAGTCCGAGAAATACGTTGGGGTAAAGGCTAGGGTACTCGGCGACCTTATCCTGCCATCCCGCAAACAGCGGGAAGTCAGCGAGATTGGTTTGCTCGTGGTCATAGCGATAGCTACCCTGGCCGGCAAACAGATCGTCGCCATAGAAATGATAGTGATCCTCGAGCTTCGACACTGCGTTCAAATCGGGATGCACCGTGGGCAGGTGATAACTTTCGAGGTTGTTTTCCACGCACAGTTTCCAGTTGCCGGCAAAATCAATTGTATAGGTGCCATGCGTCCTGGCTGGTTTGAGGGCCGTGAACTGTTCCCGCGCTACCAGCCTGTCGATGCGTTGTTGTAACGGGTCGATAAAGGATTCGAAATCGGGGGCGTCTGCTGACAGATTGACGAACACCAGGTCCATCCAGACGGCAGAGCGCGCTTCGCGCAGGCCGAACTCGCTCTTGTCGAGACCATCGATGACATGTACGCCGCTACCGCCGACATTCGGCGTGGCGAGTAACTTGCCATCGAGATCGTAGGCCCAGGCGTGGTAGGGACATTGGATAACCTTGTCGACGTGGCAGGCCTCCCATACCAGCTCATTGCCACGGTGACTGCAAACATTATGAAAGACTTTGATGTCGCCGTGGCGATTGCGCGACATGAGCAGCGGTTGACCCAGAAACCCGACCGGTTGCAGGTCTCCCGCCCGGGGAACGCTGCAACCGTTACCGATGCAGGTCCAGGTTCTGGCGAATAGCTTTTCCTGTTCGAGGGCAAAGAATTCTGCGCTGGTATAGGCGTAGTTGGGCAGACCACTTGCCAGGCCTGATTCCCGTGTAACCGCTTTAAAATCAGATTCGGATAGTTTCATGCTGGCCAGCTAGTTTATCGATACAGCTGTCTCTATACTTGTGCCGACAGTTTCCCAGTATCGACTGCCTCAAGCAATATCTTTATCACGAGTGTAGGTATTGCCTATGGCCTGTCGAAACGGTGCATTTTCGTGGACGCTCAGCGCCATCGCTCCCCGTACACGAGTCGTCTCGACTGGTTCTTCGAGGGAGAGCGATATATTCTGGTTTATGGTCTCAGGACGATTTTTGGAGAGGCGGCCTTACCTTCGTGAATTTCACGAAATGCCTCGGCGCCATCCGCTAGCAAGCGTGTTTCGACCCAATCGAGTGGACCCAGGGCGCCGTTGTATAGCAAGTCAATGGCAGCCCGCAGATCGATCACGCTATAGGTGTAGTTACCCAGAAA
>JBATHL010000220.1:0-17363 GCA_049666745.1 Gammaproteobacteria bacterium | reverse complement strand
CCCGAGTCATCCCCGCAGTTCTCCCGAGTCATCCCCGCAGTTCTCCCGAGTCATCCCCGCAGTTCTCCCGAGTCATCCCCGCTTGCGCGGGGATGACAACTGAAGGACCGGGCATGACGTCAGCAGGATTATCGCGTTATCGTGAATCTGACTAAAGTCAGGCGCTGCTCTGTGCTAATATTTGCGGCGTCTAAATTTCCCGTAATCATTGATATGGCTGACGACACAATTAGCGACGATGAACTCGATGCAGTCTATCGGCGTATGGTCGATATGTTTATCGATCGCGCCAATGAACTGGCTGAAGACAACAGCCCGGAAAATGTCGGTATGGCCCTGTTGTTCGCCACCTCGCGTTTCAACGCCCACGTGGTTTCGCAACATGCCCAAACACTCGAAGATTACGAACGGGATTTACCCAGGGCGCGAGAATTTTTTATGCAGCAGTATCAACAAATGCTGGACGAGAATCTCGAGGACTACAAGCAGGTTTATAGCAAGTACGCACACCTGCTCAAAAAGCAGTAGCCATGCTGGTTTTAATGTCCGGGCAGTCTGCGCTACCTGAGCCGATATTCTGACTCCAGGCCTCCAGGCAGTCGTCTCGAGCCGATTTTTCCAGATCGCCCACAACCTGGACATACGCGTAAAATGGAGTGAAATTCAGGTTGTAGGCTCGAATCATGTTGATGAATGCCGGCGTCAGCGAATTGTAGGCCGCGACTGAACCGATCTTGGCATTGTTGAGTCCGCCGGCGAACCAGTTCGTATAACCTCCTTTTATTCCATGTCTCGCTGCGATTTCAGCATGCGCGTCGCGTGCCTCGGCAAACATCAGGGATTTTCCTTTGCGTTTAGCGGCATCGTCACTATCACCGGCGTAGATTTCCGCTAGTTGCCTGCGGGTGCTGCCTATCAGTGCGATCACTTCGTCACGATAAAGCGACCAGTTCATCAACTGCTCGAGCTGGTCATTCTGCTGCCTCGACTTCAGCCACAGTTCCGTGCCGACCTGCTGCACGGCAGAGGCGAGTGATTCGTTGAAAGTGGTGTCGTCATCGATGTATATCTGTTGATGCGTGAGCTCATGAAACAACAGGCCCGCGAGGCGGTAGTCGGGCCAGTTAACAAAACTGCTCAATACCGGATCGTCAAACCAGCCCAGCGTCGAATAAGCCGATACCTTGCCGATATACACCTCCAGACCCATCGATTTCAGGTTGTCGCTATAGGCAAGCATGCGTGCTGCGTCGTAATAACCGCGATAGCTGGCACAGCCGACAACGGGATAGCACCATTCGTATAGCCGCGTCGAGAATTCGGGTGCCGCGAAAATATTCTGTACCACAAAGGGCTGATCGAGTTCGACATAGCTCAAGTAACTGTCGTTTGCCGGCAGATCGAGTCGCTCGATTGAAAAGCGGCGGATTTCCTGCACCAGCTGCAGGCGTTCGCGCAGGCCGGCGTCGAGCTGGTCATCGGCGAGCAATTCATCGATATCGACGCGCTGGTTCATGACCGTCAGGTGCCCGTTCGCGTTATGCCAGTAATAGCCCAGGTCGGCACAACCCGTCAACAGAAGCAGTAAAGCAATCGAAATTATCCAGCGCATACAGTATTCTCTCATACTGAAATTATTCCGGGAAAAACCATGTTCATTTCCAGCCAGTTCGATGGCGGCAATATCGATTGTGTCGATTCTAGCGATCCGTCCAATATATTACTCAACATCCATGCCGACAATCAGTCAGATTTTTACCAGTGGTTTTATTTTCGCGCGGCAAATGTAAAAGATCTCGATTGCAGATATGTAATAGCCAATGCTGCCGGCGCCTCCTATCAAAAGGGCTGGGAGGGTTACCGGGCAGTCGCAAGCTATGATCGCGAATTCTGGTTTCGGGTCGATACTACGTTCGACGGCGAAAACCTGGTGATTGAGCACAACAGCAGCGAGGATCAGGTTTATTTCGCCTATTTTGCACCTTACTCGATGGAGCGACACGCGGACCTGGTCGCATTTGCACAAAGCAGCGAGCGCTGCCAGGTGGAAACCATTGGCACTACACTGGATGGTCAGACCATGGATTGCCTGCGTTTTGGTGAAATCGACCAGGAGCGCAAAAATATCTGGATGGTGGCACGGCAGCATCCCGGTGAAACCATGGCCGAATGGTGGATGGAAGGCATGGTTAATCGTCTGGTTGATCATAGCGATCCGGTGGTCAACGCGATTCTCGACAAAGCGGTCATCTACCTGGTGCCGAATATGAACCCGGATGGCAGCCGGCGCGGCCATCTGCGCACTAACGCGGTCGGTTCGAATCTAAACCGGGAATGGGATAATCCGACGCCTGAAAAAAGTCCTGAAGTGCTGTGTGTACTCGAAAAAATTAAACAAACCGGGCTGGATTTCGGGCTCGATGTGCACGGTGACGAAGCCTTACCCTACAATTTTATTGCGGGCACTGAAGGCATCCCGGGCTGGGACCCGGCGCGCCAACAACAACTCGATCTTTTCAAGACGACCCTGGCCAACGTCAATCCTGATTTCCAGTTTGAACATGGCTATCCGGTTAATCGTGCCGGCAGCGCGAACATGAGCTATTGCTCCAGCTCGCTGGCGCAGCGTTTCGAAGCCCTGGTGATGACCCTGGAAATGCCGTTCAAGGATGCCAGCGGCACGGTTGATCAAATACAGGGCTGGAGCCCGGAACGTTGTGCTCGGCTCGCACATTCCTGCCTGGATGCCTTGCACCTGTGTTGGGACCGGGTGGTTAAGTAATGCCTTGTCGCGCAGGGTAAAATTATGCTGTTTACGCGAAGGAATTTTCTCAAGACGGGTGCGGCTGGATTGATCGGCAGCACTATGCTCATGCCAGCTGCGACGTTTGCGAGTAGCCTTGAGGCGCCTCTTGGATTACGCGCCGAGCCGGGACAGAAGAAGTTTCGTGACGATCAGGCGCATGCCACCCAGGTCATGTCCTACAACCAGTCGATCCCGGGACCGGTGCTTCGTATTCCGCAGGGACGTGAATCAGTCATTCAATTTCATAACGCGCTGGATGAAGCCAGTTCCGTGCACTGGCATGGTTTACGTATTGATAATGCCATGGATGGTGTACCCGGTTTGACTCAGGCCGCAGTGTTGCCGGGGGAAACCTTCGAGTATCGGTTTACGCCCCCGGATGCCGGTACCTACTGGTATCACAGTCATCAACGCTCCTGGGCACAGCTGGCGTTGGGCCTGGCCGGGGTGCTGATTGTCGAAGAGGACGATCCGCCGCTGGTGGACCAGGACCTGGTATTCGCAATCGACGACTGGCGACTGGATGATGCGATGCAGATGGATACGCAAAGCCTCGGCTCATTGCATGACTGGTCCCACGGTGGGCGCATGGGCAATGTCATCACCGTCAACGGTGAGAGCGAAAAACGCTTCAGCGTTGCCAGCGGTGAACGTATTCGCCTGCGCTTGATCAATATCGCCAATGCCCGCACCATGAACCTGCTTTTTAATGAACCTGAAATCTCGGTGATCGCGGTAGACGGTCAACCGGTGAAACCCTTCACGGTGGATTCGGGCAGGATCGTACTTGCACCGGGGCAACGCATGGACCTGGTCATTGACATGACCGCCGACCCGGGTCATCGATCGCTGATCGAACTGGTGATTGGCGAGTATGCTTACGAAATAGCCAGCTTCGAGTTTGCCCAGCAAGCCCGGCGTAAAAATTTACTGGATACCCCGATTGTTCTGTCGCCAAATCCGCTTAATCAAACAGTATTGCCGGATTCATTTCAGCATGTACCACTGCTAATGGAAGGTGGCGCGATGGGCGGCATGCGCAGTGCTACTTTCGAAGGCAGGGAAATGGATATTCGCGAGCTCGTCAAGCACAGTAAAATCTGGGCGATAAACGGCATCGTGGGTATGCCGGAACAGCCGCTTTTCAGCGTTAAACGTGGCACCGCGATCAGCCTCGATGTCAATAATAACAATAGCTGGCCACATGCGATGCATATCCATGGGCATCACTTCATCTATGACAAAACCCCCGGGTTCTGGCGGGATACTGCGCTATTCTCGCGCGGCGAGCAGGGTAGCATGGCGTTCATCGCCGATAACCCCGGTAAATGGTTGATACATTGCCACATGGTCGAACACATGGCCGGCGGCATGGTGACCTGGTTTGAAGTGACCTAAGGCAATAACTGTATTCAGGAGCAATAAACAATGGCCAAAATAAATATCCAGTTCACGCTGTTCTCGGCATTCTACTCACCCTTGATCGCGACCATGGCGGGTGGTTTTCTGAAACAGGAAGGGCTTGACTACGAGTGGTCGGTGTCGCCGCCGGGAGTGCCGGCAGTGGACTCGATTACCAACGGCTCGGCCCACGTGGTGCAGTCGGCTCCGAGTCAGGCATTCAATGCGATCGCCAGGGGTGAGTCCGGGTACCCGGTGCATTTTGCCCAGGTCAACGAAATGGATGGCTTTTTTATCACCGGGCGTGAAGCCGATGCAGATTTTTCCTGGCAAAAACTCGAAGGCGCCGAGGTCGTGATGTTTGGCGGCGGTCAACCGAATGCGATGTTTCGCTACGCCTGCCATCGGGCTGGCATCGATTTCAACAAAATTGTTGCGCTTACGCCGGGTGGTCCGGCTGATATTGACCAGGCCTTCCGCGCCGGCCAGGGGCAGTATGTGCAACAGCAAGGCCCCTACCCACAGCAACTCGCAGACGACGGTGTCGGCAGCATCGTGGCGCAGGTCGGCCCGCAAATAGGCCCCTGTGCGTTTTCCAGCCTGGCTGCATCGCGGGAATGGCTCGAGACTGATATGGCGCAAGCTTTCACCCGCGCCTACGCTAATGCGCGACAATATCTGAACCAGACCCCGGCCAGCCAGATCGCGGTTGTCGAACAGACTTACTTCCCCGATATCAACGCTGCTGCGCTGGAGCAATGTATTGCCAGTTATCAGCAACTGGGTTGCTGGACGCCGCATGTTGAAATAACCAGGCCGGCCTTCGAAGTCACACTGGATGTGTTTGCCTATACCGGTGGTATCACCGAACGCTATCCGTATGAGCTCGTCTGTGCCGCACCACCGGCGATTTAGGATGCGGGCAAGCTCGATCGTCTGCAGCGGGAAGGTATGGGACGGCATGACCTGTCCCGAAGAGCTCTGGTAGTTCGGCTTGAAGCAGGTTGGCCTGTTTATCTGGATTTGCCCGAATCAATCGGTAGAGTGGCAGCTGGACCCGATCGAATCGGAATCATCTGCTTGAACACAGGATTGTAATATGTCCATAGATAAAGCATCTGTTACCGGGGACCTGCTCTGTGAGGCAGGTGTGGCTCACCTGGATAATGCAGGTGCCGCACTAATGCCGCGCTGCGTGCTGGAGACCCAGATCGACCATCTCAGGCTCGAAGCAGCTGTCGGTGGTTACGAAGCCGAAAGGCTCAGGTCTTATCAACTCGAAGCCGTTTATGATTCGGTTGCAAGCCTGATAAATTGTCAGCGCGATGAAGTCGCGATTGTAGAGAATGCCACAGTTGGCTGGATGATGGCGTTTTATGCCATTCCCTTCAAACCCGGTGATCGTATCCTGACCGCCGAAGCCGAGTATGCTTCAAACTACCTGGCTTACCTGCAAATTGCCAGGGACAGGGGGGTTGTCGTCGAAACCATCGCTTCGACCGATGACGGTGAGGTATGCGTTGACTCGCTAAAGGAAATGATCGACGAGCGGGTTAAATTGATATCGATAACCCATGTCCCGACTAATGGTGGTCTCGTCAATCCGGTGGAGGAAATCGGCTCGGTTGCCCGGACGCACGGTATTTTGTACCTCGTCGACGCCTGTCAGTCAGCAGGCCAGATACCCCTCGACGTCGACGCGATTCAGTGTGATTTACTCAGCGCCACCGGGCGCAAGTGGTTGCGCGGACCCAGGGGGGTGGGATTCCTTTATGTCAGCAGCCGTGTTCTCGATTCGCTGCATCCGCCGATGATCGATCTTTTCTCTGCCACCTGGGTTGATGTCGACCACTATGAATTGCGCCAGGATGCGAGACGATTCGAAAACTGGGAAAGCAACTACGCTGCCAAGCTGGGCCTTGGCAGTGCTATTGACTACGCGTTGAACATAGGCCTCGACAATATCGAGACGGAAGTCAGTCGGCTGGCTGATATGTTCAGAACAAAGCTCAGCGAAATTCCCGCTGTGAGCCTGCATGACATTGGCACGCGAAAATGTGGCATCGTCACCTTTTCGGTTGCCGGAGTTGATGCTGCCGAGATTGAAGTCCGCCTGCGGGAAAACAGGATTCATGTCAGCGTGAGTTCGCCATTCAGCACGTTGATCGATGCTACGCGCAGGCAACTACCTGATTTAGTACGCGCCTCGGTACATTACTATAACCAGGAAGCAGAAATCGATGCCTTGGTAAACTGTGTCAAAGCGATTTCAGAGCGGGGTGGTTAAGCAGTTTGCAGCGTAATCAGATTTCCTCTACCACCGTGGACAGCATATCGCGAACCTGACCCGCAACCGCATGCAGTGAATCGTTATCGATTGCCTGCATCGAGGCGACGGGATCGACCGCACTCACCTGAACGCCGCCTTCGACTTCACGCAGAATCACGTTACAGGGTAGCATCGCCCCAATTTTCGGTTCCATGCCGATCGCCTGGTGCGCCATTTGCGGGTTACAAGCACCGAGAATTCGATAAGGCGTCATGTCGACGTCGAGCTTTTTCTTCATCGTCGCTTTCACATCGATTTCGGTGAGTACCCCGAATCCATGTGCCGCCAGTGCCGCGCGGGCTCTGCTATCGACTTCTTCGAAATCAGTGTTGGTGATTAATCGGTCTATTGTGTAGCTCATTTTTTAGTTCCAGTTAAATTAATGTTAACGATTATAAAAAATCATCAGCTGGGATCTACTTGTAGTGTCGAGACCCGGGCAATCCCGGATCTCTTCCGGTATCAGTATAGCCGCCAGATTCTAGCAATTTCGTTAGCGTCATTCTAACCCTGGCAAAGTGATTGCGCTTACTGCAAGAGGTCTGATTCAAATAATATTGATTCAGATCAAGTTAAAATTTTGCCCGGTAACCCCGGTCCCGCAGCAGGGGCGGGGGAAGGCTTGATATCGCGGTCCCTGCTCCTTTTATCAGGCGGGCTAAATCTATTGGGTGATGTGCTGTTTGCAGCATAATTAGCAGGTTTCGGGGATCTATTTCTCAATGCAAGACGCTGAGAAGTGTATTTTCGGTTTCGAAAACCGGCCAGGAACGGGCCTCCATGCATAAACCTGACGGGCAATACCATTCACCCAAAACCACAAAATTATCCTCAGTCAGCACAGTATTAGAAACTGAAATCTGCCAGCACCGGACTATCGAGAGTCGGTCGGCGTTAACCGGCCCGAACTTGTGACAAATTTAACTATTCGGCGGGTTTAACGGTATAAGTTGATGTATATCAAGATATGGCGAAACAGCCGCTTGTGTTGCCTGTGGTAATTCTATCTAAAACTAAACTACAGGATGGCAACAATCGATCCTGCCACATCGTGAACACTTGACTACATGGCAACATCAATCAATAAGTTATTAAGCCTCATTCTCCTGGTCTCCACCCTGCTGCTCGCGAACTGCGGTGGCAGCGGCGGTGGCACCGGTGACGGTGATGCCGGTAACGGCTCCGGCGCCAGCATGCGCTCGGTCGGTAAAAAACTGTTCTTCGACGAAGACCTGTCGAGCAACGGTAATCAATCCTGCGCCAGCTGCCACGGCCAGGCGGCCGGTTTCGCGGATCCCAATGTTACCGCCGCGGCACCGGTATCTGAGGGCTCCGTACCCGGCCAATTCGGCAACCGCAATGCACCCACCGCGGCCTATGCATCTTTGATACCGCAATTTGTCCCGCAGGTGACGCAAACCGTCGATCTCACCGTGTCGAACTTTCACGGCGGGCAGTTTCTCGACGGGCGCGCCAGCACGCTGGTCGATCAGGCAAAGGCACCATTCCTGAATCCGGTGGAAATGAATAACGCCGACAAGGCAAGCGTAGTGAACAAGGTTCAGAACGCCAGCTATGCTGACGAATTCATCGAGGTTTTCGGGGCCAACGCCTTCAGCAACGTCGACCAGGCTTACGACAATATTGCCGCCGCCATCGCGGTGTTTGAAACCTCCAGCGAAATGAATCCCTTTACCTCGAAATTCGACGCCGTCATGGCCGGCAACGCCAGCTTTACCGCGTCGGAACAGAGCGGCTTCGACTTGTTCAAGGGCACTGCAGCCAAGTGTGGCAACTGCCATACGGTTAACTCACCGAACGCCACCGGCTCGCTATTCACCGACTTCAATTTCTACAACATCGCGATCCCGGTGAATCCCGACAATCCCGCCTATGTTGCCAATAATACTTTCAGGGATGGCGGTCTCGGCGACAGCCCTGTGATCACGCTTCCAGCCGAACAAGCCGCCGAGCAGGGGAAATTCAGAACACCGACGCTGCGCAACGTCGAGCTGACCGCGCCCTATATGCACAACGGCGTTTACGCGACGCTCAATGACGTCATCCGGCATTACGACATTACGGCGACGGATTCCCTGCTGTTCGTACCTGAAGTGGAAAACGATATCGCGAACGAGCTCAACTACCATACCGATATGGGACTCGGCCTGTCGATGCAGGATTACGCCGATCTTGAAAATTTTATGCTGACCCTGACCGACGGTTATTTCTGATCCCTTAGATTACATGTCTGACCATGATCGACCTGATAGCCGCCGATCAACTGCTCGACTATATGCAGAATTTCTTCAAGCCGCGCGAATTCGAGCCATTCGGGATTACTTTTTACCCCGCAGGTACCGTTGGCGTCCAGATGCGGACGAGGGATGAAGTCGGTTGAAAAATCCGGGTTGTCCCGGTTGTTCCAGAGCAGTTCCTGGTATAACGCATTGATGTGCGCGAGGACAGGACCCGGCATCCGATAATGCTACGGAATCAGCGGACCTTCACGTCGGTAAAATTCAATTTCCTGGTGACCAAGCGGCATCGCCGGAGCATATTACAAACCCCCGATGCGGGTACTGCGAGCCGGTTTGATTTATGCTATCTTTGCTCGCCAGATGAAGCAGAATACATTGCAGATTACCAGCGCACCGACCGGCGAAGGCCAGGAAAGGATACGCTACCTACACTCCGACGATGCAAACTAAGCTGATAAAACTACAGAAAGGCGCGAGCAACAATCACATTGCAATCAACTGGTTCGACGGTCTGAGACCGGTAGCCATCAGTGAGGTCTATCGACGGTGGGAAAGTTTTTTCAAGCAGTTTAAAATTCACTCGGCAGAAATGATCGAGGTCTGCGGTTCGAGTCCGAAAGTGCTCGAAGCGAACTATCGAAAAACCGCTTAGGCTAATCGTGAAGTGGCCTGAAAGTACACGTTGCATTTATTGCACCATACGGAGTAGTTAGCTGATGAACGAGGCGCCGCTCTGGCTGGTGACAGGTGACAAGCTTGGGGATAATGCGCAACTCCTGGTCATTGCAGAAGCCCTGGGGCTGCCTTATGAAGTGCGCCGGATGATTCCACGCAAGGAATATATATACGGCAAGCCACCTTTTGAACCGTCGCTATACCACCTGGACATGGAAAAATCAGATCCGTTAGTTCCACCCTGGCCGGAGTTGGTGCTGACTATCGGTCGCCGGCCCGCCATGGCAGCACAGTGGATTCGACAGCAGTCCGGGGGTAAAACCAAAGTTGTCTTGCTGGGCAGACCAAAAAAAATGCTGGAAGAATTTGCGCTGGTAATTATCACCGGACAATTCCTGATGCCAAAACGGGATAACATCCTGTCTCTGGATCTTCCACTCATGCGGGTTGATGCGGCTAAAATTGATACGGCAGTTAAAATCTGGCAACCTTCGTTTCAGGCGATGAAGCAACCCGTTACAGCCTTGTTGATTGGTGGACCTACCAAGCCATACTGTATGGACGCGGCCGTTATTGACAAACTGCTGCAACAACTTAAAAAACAGCTTGGGAGTGGAAGTCTTTTTATTAGCACCAGTCGACGTACTCCTGATGTAGTTGTCGACTATCTGCGGCAGCACAAGCCGCCAGATAGTACTCTTTATTGCTGGCACCCAGATGACAGCAATAACCCCTACTTTGCGCTGCTGGGGCTGGCGGATTACTTTGTTGTTACCGGTGACAGCTTGTCGATGATGGTGGAGATTGCCCGTTTGGGGAAGCCGCTGGCGATATATCCGCTGCCTGAGCAAGGCGGTTTTATGACACAGGCAAAGCGGCAGGCAGTCATGGCGCTCAGGCGTGTTGCAGGATATCTGCCAGGCGCGTTCGTTGGTTACCCTCGAGACCTCGGTCGCACGCACCAATACCTGCTGAAGAACGGCCTGGCTTCAACTGTCGGGCAGCCATTTGTCGCTCCCGAAGGAGCGATGGAAGATCAACTTGCGCAGGTTGTAGCGCGGATTAAGCAATTGATTGATACAGGGGTTCAAAAACAGTCGTCATGCTAGTGAAAATCATACGAATGCTGGCGAGGGGTGCATTTTTCTTCCTGCCTGAGCATAAAAAGATTGCCATTGATCGCCGGTTGCGGGGCCGTGAAGAGTTTCGCAAATTACAGAAAGCGGATTGTGTGATCATCTCTTATGGCAAAAGCGGTAGAACCTGGCTCAGGGTTATGTTGTCACGATTTTATCAGTTGAAGCACAACTTGCCGGACTATAGCCTGATCGTTTTTGATAACCTGCATGCAAAGAACCAGGATATTCCCCGGATATTTTTCACGCATGATAACTACCTGAAGGATTTTACCGGTAATGCAGATTCCAAAAAGGATTACTACCAGAAGAAGGTGGTATTGCTGGTGCGGGATCCCAGAGATGTGGTCGTGTCGCAATATTTTCAGTGGAAATACCGTATGCAGTCCTGGAAAAAACGATTGAACAGGTACCCTGCCCATGGTTCGGATGTTGATGAATATCAGTTTGCGATGGATCAAGACGCGGGTTTGCCAAAAATAGTAGACTTTTTTAATTTGTGGGCAAGTGAAGCTGGGGAAATCGACCAGTTGCTGGTGGTTCGTTACGAAGATATGCGCAGGGATACTGCCCAGGTACTGGGGCAGATTCTGGATTTCATCGGCAGCCCGGCCTCCCCTGAGGAATTGCAGGATGTGGTGAACTTTTCTTCCATGGAAAATATGAAAAAAATGGAGCAAAAACGCACTTTCCGGCGCAGTGGCAGCAGAATGGTACCAGGTGATCGCAAAAATCCTGACTCTTACAAGGTTCGACGGGGCAAGGTGGGTGGTTTTAGTGATTATTTTGACGAAGACCAGGTGAATACTATTGAACAATTGCTGCAACAAACGCTGCAGCCGGTTTATGGTTATACCAGGCAAGACGCAAATGAGGATTGAGCAGAGAGATTATGGAATACAAGGTTTTCATACAGACGAATCATAAGCAGTATATTGGTGCACTTGCGGCTGCCCATGCCCTGGCGCGTTACTCTGAGCATACAGACAAATTCTCTATTGAAATTATCGACGTTCGGGATTACCCGTATTTTGCTGAGCGAGAAGGGCAAGATTACCTGCGTGATGGCGCCCATAGACAATGGCTGAATGATGATCTGCAATCGTTCACCCTAACCCGATTTATGCCGCCTGCCCTGATGGGTTATCAGGGCAGGGCAGTGGTCATTGATCCTGATGTATTTGCTGTCAGTGATGTATGGGACCTGTTGTCCCGGGATATGCTGGGTAATGCGATCATGGTCAGGCCGCGCTCCGGGCGCAAGGACAAAAGTGGTTGCATGGCGACCAGTGTGATGTTGCTCGATTGCGAGCAGTTACAGCATTGGCGAGTAGAAGAACAGTTCGCTGCCATGTTCGCCGATGAACTGGATTATATGGACTGGATCTGCCTGAAAAATGAACCTGCGGAAAGTATCGGCCTATTTGAGAATGAGTGGAACGATTTTGACAATCTGACAAATGCAACACGCATGCTGCACACGACCAAACGCAAGACCCAGCCCTGGAAAACCGGCTTACCGGCAGATTTCAGGCCACCGGAGACGTTCCGCGTGTTTCCCCCTTCCGGCTGGATAATGTATGCACGCCGGAAGCTGTTTGGTGAATATGCCTTTATGGGCAAGTATAAGCAGAATCCTGACATGGCCCAGCAGAATCTGTTTTTTGGCCTGGTGCAGGAATGCCTGGACAATGGAATGATTACTGAGGAGATGCTGTCTGAGGCCATGCAGAGCAACTGTGTGCGTCATGACGCACTGGACGTACTTAAACACACCCCGCCTTTGTCTTAGCAAAACATCGACCATGGATAACTGCCCGGGTTATGCATCTATTGCCTGTGAACTTTGCTGCCTTACAGTTGCGCCATAAAGTGGACCTGATCATTGGTAACTATTGGGTGAACAGCGACCCCGTAATTTTGACAAGGCACGATTGAGAGCATGATGGTGAACAGTTTGTCTGAGGATCAAAAACCCATGCGACCGGATTGCCTCGTTTTGGGGGTTAAGCCAGGGGTGTCGCCCAGCCCAAAGCCGCCCGTGCGGATCTTCCTGGGAACGCAACCGGAACAGTATCGTGCCGAGCGAGTTTTTTTCTGGTCGATCGAGCAGGTACGTGATCCGAGCCGGGTCTATGAGATCTACTTGATGAAGGGGATGTCCGGATATAGAAGAACCTGGCTTTGGAACACGGGCTTCACCAATTACCGCTTTGCCATACCTTATTACGCCGGTTACCAGGGGCGCGCCATCTACAATGACGTTGATCAAACCTACCACGCAGATCCCGCCGAACTTTTTGACATGGACATGGGAGACCATGCCGTTCTCGCGGTGAGTCGGACTGATACCTCAGTCATGCTCATGGATTGTCAACGCATGGAGAAATTCTGGACTTTGGAGAAGGCCCAGTCACGTCGTAAATATCCTCTCATTGCCGCGGTGCAAGCGCAACAAGGTGCCTACGGTTTGTTTGATGAAAGCTGGAATGTTCGCGATACCGCTTATATCCCGGGGCACACCCGGTGTTACCACTACACCATTCTTCACTACCAGCCATGGCGACCGCTCAGGGAGCGTTTTTACTATCGACCGAACAAGGAAGGCGGTAGCTTGTGGTGTGGTCTGGAAGCCGCAGCGGATCGTGCCGGTTTCCAGGTCTTCACGGCCAGCCGACCATCACAGCATTTTGATGAAATTCTCGAAACACAAAGTCGCGCACTTGAAAACAGTTTCTCACCGACAATGCTGGCGGATATGGCGGCCGACCTGATCACCGCGACGTCGGCCACCAGCGTCCTTGAAGTGAAAGGCACTTGCGCTGCAGTAGATGCAAAGCAAAGACAATTGACTGACCTGGTCCGCGAGATGCGTTCTGCTCATGAGCGGGAAACATTTGACGGAATTGTCCTTAGTGCTGACTTGAGTCTCTGGCCGAAACAGGACTTACCGTGGATTCTCGATGAGCTTTTTGCGCGAGCCGGGCGCTTTATCTCTGGCACTGTGCACGTTCCGGAGGCAGGCAGAGGTAGCAGGGGTTCACGCCGCCTGGCGATGGCGAAAGCGGCGGAATGGTGGGGTTGGGCTCTCTGCGCTGCATCGGCTCATTATCCTGAAGTTTGCTGGCGTTTTGCACTTGCACCGAGTCTTGATAGTGGTATTGAGAATATCGAGTTCTGCAGGGGCGGCTCCCACCCGACTAATGATTCGCCAACGGTGTGGGTTCTGCTTGATCAGAAACCGGGTCATGACACCCAGTCGCGGGGTCTGGCGAATAATCTCGGTTGGCCGTACGAAGAGAAAAGACTGCAGTTCAATTGGCGAGGTGAACTGCCAAATTCCATGGTGAAGGGCTCTATCGCCAGCCTCAAGGTATCAAGTGACCCCATTGCAGGACCTCCATGGCCCGATCTTTTGATTGCGGCTGGCCGGAGGACGGTTCCTATTGCCGAATGGATACGTCAGCGCTCCCTGGGACGAACGCGAACCGTTCAAATAGGGCGAATAGGCACTTACCGTGATGACCATTTCGATGTCGGGGTCGCACCGGAATATGCCGGTCTCTATCCGGACCCTCGCCGGCTGGAAATAGCAATGCCACTCACGCGTGTGTCTCAAGAGTTGCTTGACGCGGCAGCCGCACGCTGGCGTGATGAGCTAAGCTCTGACGAGAGGCCGCGCGTTGCCTTGCTGGTCGGCGGGACCAATGTCGAACATGAATTCACTCCAGACTGCGCCAGGGAGCTGGGCGAATCGGTCAAAACCATGGTAGAGGCTATGGGTGGGGCGGTCCTTGTCTCTACCAGTCGACGAACTTCAAAAGCCGCTGCTGAAAGCCTCCTGTCGGCCCTGGGCTCTTCGTGCTCTCAAGCTTATGTCTGGCAAACAGACAGCGAGAACAGTGAAAATCCTTACATGGGTTACCTGGCGCATGCAGATGCCTTTGTGGTCACCGGGGAAAGTGCCTCCATGCTGGCTGAAGCCTGTACGACAGGAAAACCGGTTGCGATTTTCCCCTTGCCCGTGAGATCAGCCGGGGTTATGGCATGGGTGCGTTCCCTGGGGCGTACGCTGGGTGATGCCGTTGCCAGCTGTGCCTATGCTCGCCCTCTGAACAAGCGCGGAATTGAGCGGCCGCAACGGGGGCTACAGCGTTTTTGCGCCGGGATGCTGGCAAAAGGGTGGGTACGAACCGGTGGTCATAGCAGGCTACTGCATGAGTCTTTGATAGCTCACGGTTTGGCCACCTATTTCGATGGCAGCCTGCCTCCACCACCAACATCAAGTGTCGACGAAATGAATCGCGTTGCCGATCAGGTTCGTACCATGATGAGTTTTGAAAAATAATAAGATGAGCTGGTGACAAGCGCAGCGTCCTGTGGATGCCGGCCTTTGCCGGTATGATGAATAAAGTAGAGCATCGCTCGATTAATCGCTATCGTTGTTCTGTCTTGCAAAGTAGCTCCCGCACTCTGCAGACGGTGTTTTTCAGGTCATCATCATGCATAGGCAGGACGATTTCATCGCCGGCATCACCCAATAGTAAAATGCGCTTTTGTTGAATCAGGTTTTCATGAATGCGCTTGATGTCGCGGCGCATTCGTTTTGGACCAAGATGATTGCGCAACCAGGTTCCCAGCCTGCGTAATGGATGACGTGGCTCAATGGTGATGGTGTTGGGCTCTGAAGGTTCGCCGGCATGTTCTGGCCGCGAGGCATCGTAAAGGTAGACCGTTTTTCCGGTGGCACAACTTTCCGTGAGCATGGAGATGCTTTCCGCGGTGACGATGAAGGAGTCGGCCAGCGCCAGGAAACCGAAGTAGGGGTTGGAGCTGTCTGTGTCATTGTAGTCAAAGAATAAGGCTGGAACATTAATCTCCTGCTTCATCAGTTCCAGGCTGCCCTTTGGACTGCGGGCACTGGTGGTTACCAGTAATGCCCCGTTTTTCGAGGCGGCGAGGTTGTTGGCGGTTTTCGCCAGATAGCGAAGCCCGGCTGTGGTGAATTGGGAAACACTACTGTTGCCGCCAACAAGCACTGCAAACCATGGTTGGGGTAAATGAGCAAACCTGGGTCCCCAGTGTTGCGCGGCGGCTGCCAGCTTTTGCTGGTCTATACGGTGCAATGGCAGTTCGTTGTACAGGACGTTCGACGTTTTGGGCAAGTCATACTGGGGCGTAGTTACGATGAGGTCGAAGTGCTTAGGGCGTGCCCAGGGACGTCCTATATGCACCAGCCGACAGTGTCCATTTGATTGTTTCCTGATCCATCGCGCAACAGGCTCATTTCGCCGTCCGGCGGAAATCACCAGGTCGGGCCAGGGTGGATCCAGGTCATCGGACTTTGCTTTCTTTAGACCGAGAAGGGTGACTTTCAGCAGTCGGTTGGGAATCAACTCCAGCGAAATATATTGTAAATGCTTCTCGATCCAGCCCCATCCAAGAGATTCGGCGAGTGCCAGAACCTGGTTATTATCTCCCGCCTTTTGTCCAAGCAGTGTCCAGACAATCGGTGCGTTGCATGTTTCTTTTTTTGATCCCATGATGCATTTTTTAGAGGTGTCTTGTTGTTACTGTCTGCAAATGCAGGATTGACAACAGGTCTTCCGCGACAGGCGGGAGCTACAATTTATTGCACTCAGCCACCGGCAGTGGCTTTGTCGGCAGTTGCTGTCCCCGGTGCTGACGGTTCTCCTGTAGCATACCCGAAAACGTCGGACAGCCGGGTATTTACCAGCTCGTCAATAGCCGTGACCTGTTCATCGTCAAAATAATCTCGGTAGCCGCCGACCTTGGCTCGCCGCACTTTGAAAGAGTCCGGATTACTGGAGTCTTTTGCCTTTACCCGGCTGCCATGCCGGAAGTAGTTTTGCTGTTCGAGTTTGCGCAGGTTTTCAACCGAAGAAAATTCGACAGTCTCGCGGATCCGCTCATCGTCGGGATCCATATCGAGAAACTCGACGATGCGACGCAGTTCCTTCTCTGGCTGGACCCGCATATCCTCGTAGCGCACCAACAACAGATGGTCGATGCTCGGCAGCTCGCGCGCCCAGAGGTTAAGGAAGTCGATAATGCGTGGTATGCCGCAGTCCGGATTCATGATGAAATCGTAGATTGATATGTCCGAACCGGCGGGAGGATAGCGGTTCATGGCCATCTTCCCGGGGCGCATCCGGTGCTTCCACTGGAAAAACTGCGATACTGCAACATCCTGCGGACGGCGCACCAGGAGAACCACTTTTTTCGTATAGAAATCCTTCAGGCTGTCAGTGTTGCCGGTAAAGGTGCGCAGATAGTTATCGTGGGTAAAAAATATGCGCGGTACCTTCGCGTTCATTCTATGAAAATTTTCAAACCCCATCAGGATGCGCTCGGGAAGTGCATAGGTCTGCTGGTAATAGCGCGACAGCAAAACGCGCATCCAGGTGCGGCCGCTCTTGCCATAGGAGGCAAAAACATACTCGCATAATTGATACTTGCGGTACTCTTCCTGACCACGCCGCCAGCGGTCCAGTGCGATGGCCTGCTTTTGCGGCAGCAACACCGACACGGCCCTTACCAGCCAGGCCTTGAGACGCTTGATGACAACATGCATTCGAAATCTCCTGTAGAGCCGTGTAAAAATAATCGATGGCATGCCGGGAAACAAGCGCAGATTAAATCTGCAACGTGATACAGGCGGATCAAGTATCAAAGGTATCGAAGCAAGCGCACGGCGGTACTTGTGATATTGGCATTACAGTGGTTATTCTACC
>JBATHL010000219.1:0-4670 GCA_049666745.1 Gammaproteobacteria bacterium | reverse complement strand
GCATCATGTCCCTGGAGAATAACATCAACAAGATCGAGGAGATCAATACGCGCACCGAGAGTGAGGCGTTATTGCTGGAAAATGATCTGATCAAAAATTTGAACCCGCGTTACAACATTCTGTTTCGTGATGACAAGAGTTATCCCTATGTTTGCCTGAGCAAGCACGATTTCCCACGTCTCAAGATTTTTCGTGGCAAACCCGATAAACGCAAAGGCATTTTCTTCGGGCCGTTCCCAAGCGCGGGCTCGATCCGCTATACCATTAATCACGTGCAACGCATGTTCCAGTTGCGTAACTGTGAAGACTCGGCCATGTCGAACCGCACCCGCGCCTGCCTGCAGTACCAGATCAAGCGTTGCACCGGTCCCTGCGTCGGACATACCGACAAAGAAAATTACCAGTTACAGATCGATCAGGCGCAAATGTTTCTCGAAGGTCAAAGTAGCGAATTGATTGATCAGCAAATCAAGTTAATGGAAAAATGCTCTGCCGAGCTCGATTACGAGCAGGCGGCGCAAATCAGGGACCGCATAGAAACCCTGCGACGAGTCACCGAAAAGCAATTTGTCACCGATTTCGACGGCGATATCGACATCATTGCCTGTGAACTGCGCCAGGACTTCAGCTGCATTCAACTGTTCATGATCCGTAACGGCACTTCGCTGGGTAACAAGCCGTTTTTCAATCGCGTCAAACTCGATACCGATGCGGCCGGTCTGATCGAATCTTTCATCATCCAGCATTATTCCAATCATCCGGCACCGAGAGAAATTATTGTCAGCCATGATCTCGAGAATGTTGATGTGTTGACCGAGTCACTACACCAGCTCAACCAGTCGCGCATCAGGATCACACACAATGTACGTAACAAACGTCGACATGCGTTGGAAAACGCAATCAACAATGCCAGGCAGGCGCTGGAAAGTTACCTGTTATCGGCGAGCCTGCTGAGCAAGCGCTTGCAAAACCTGGTCGAATTGTTACACCTGGAAAACCCGCCGGAACGCATTGAATGTTTCGATATCAGTCACACCATGGGGGAGGCGACTAAGGCTTCATGCGTCGTGTTTGGTAAGGAAGGTGCGGTAAAGAATGAGTATCGCCGCTATAACATTAATGACATTCAACCCGGTGACGATTACGCGGCGATGCGCCAGGTACTGGATCGCCGTTATCGCAAACGACAGAACACACCCGAGCAACTACCTGACCTGATCCTGATCGACGGGGGCAAAGGCCAGCTGGGAGTCGCGCTGGACGTTCTGGAAGAGCTCAACATCCTGACAGTCAAGGAAAACTTGCGCATTTTCGGGGTAGCCAAGGGCGTTGAGCGGCGTGCCGGGTATGAAGAAATCATCGATGAGGAAATGACGGCACTGAATTTTCCAATGGATTCGCCAGCACTTCTGCTGATCCAGCAGATTCGCGACGAGGCACATCGATTTGCCATCACCGGCCACCGTCAGGCTCGCGCTAAGGCCCGCCGCAAATCCCGCCTCGAGGAAATTCCAGGTATCGGTGTTAAAAAGCGACAGTTACTGTTGAACACCTTTGGTGGGCTGCAGGGTATACAGGCGGCCGGGGTCGAAGAGTTGATGCAAATAAAGGGAATTAATCGCGAGACCGCGCAGGTGATATATGATAGTTTTCACGCGTAAATCCGCCGTTATACAGCAATGAAAATAACCCTGCCCACCGCTATTACCCTGTTTCGAATTGCGCTTATCCCGCTCTTCATCGTGGTGTTTTATTTACCTTTCAGCTGGGCAAACGTGGCGGCGACTTCGATCTTTTTTGTCGCTGGCGTCAGCGACTGGGTGGATGGTTATCTTGCGCGCACGATGCAGCAGGAATCATCTTTCGGGGCATTCCTCGATCCGGTAGCGGACAAGCTGATGGTCGTTGTAGTTATCATCCTGCTGGTCGAAGCCCATCCAAGTATTTACATCGCATTGCCAGCGGTGATTATAGTCGCGCGGGAATTATCCATTTCGGCCTTGCGTGAGTGGATGGCGCAACTCGGCAGTACCACCACGCTACAGGTTTCGTTTATCGGCAAAACCAAGACAGTTGCGCAAATGTGGGCCCTGGGATTCATGATATATGCGGAACCTTTGATGGGACTGCCGATCTTTGCAATCGGCATCTCGATCTTCTATTTCGCAGCCTTGTTGACTATCGTATCCATGGTTGTTTACCTGCGCGCCGCCTGGCCGGTAATTAACCACCATGGTTAGCCGGATCAGCGCTGACTTGGCTTGACAGGTCAGGTCGAATCGATAGAATAGCGGCTCTTTTGCGGGAATAGCTCAGCTGGTAGAGCACAACCTTGCCAAGGTTGGGGTCGCGAGTTCGAATCTCGTTTCCCGCTCCAGTTTTCATGCCTCGATTCGATCGGGGCTTTTTTTGGCCATCGAATACGAATACAGTAAGATATCAAAAGCGTTTCTAGTAAGCCGAATTTTTTCGCGAGTGCCAGGCGGTCCGACGCATCGGGGCGGCGCACCGACACCGCAATCGCGGAAAAAGACGCTTAGTAGAAAAATGCCCCTTGTAATGGCTGGGTGGCAGAGTGGTCATGCAGCGGCCTGCAAAGCCGTGTACGGCGGTTCGATTCCGCCCTCAGCCTCCAAATCTATGTGTACCTCCACTTATCTATATTGTATTATGCACCCGCTTTACTTAGTGACACTATCCTGCCCGGGTGGCGAAATTGGTAGACGCAAGGGACTTAAGCAATATTGAGCACTCGGTCGGGAAACCGCCGATGTGAATGGAGTCAAATTCGGGGAAACCTCAGCAGCAAGATGGTGGCAATCCCGAGCTAAGCTTTTTTACGGTTTTTTACTCCACTATGTCGGAGTGATGCGCTCTGTGTATTTATACAACTTCATGCAATATCCGTATTAATGAAAGTGTAGAGACTTGACGGCTCCTGCCTAAGTTATGAGTTTAATGGTATGGCAAAGAGAAAGTCCAGACCACAAAAACAAGTTTTATTCTTGTTGCAGCGAAAGCTGTAGTTGGTAAGAAAATCCCTCGGTGGAAACACCGTGCCGGTTCGATTCCGGCCCCGGGCACCATTTATAATCAAAGACTTACAGCCAATACTTAATCTTTAGTATTATGCTATTTCCAGGTTGATCCTCGCCGCTGGCTGACCGGGTTTGAGCGTCTGCTTTCTCAATAGCAGACCTTTGAAACAATCCTGGCAGGAGGCAATCTTTGACCACTTTCAGACACCTGGGTAAACATAAAAAAAGCCACCTCAGTGAGATGGCTTCAAGTTTAATGACACCTTATCTTTTTTTAGTTGTGCTTTCTGCGGCGTACAAGCCCTGATCCGAGGCAGTGTGCCGAATAGCTAATCCAGCAATTCTAACCACTGGGGATTCGCGGCGCATCACCCATTTAGGTTAACTTACCCCTAAATCCACATCTGCTGCGGACCGAACAAGGCTGCTGAGGTAGAACTTAATCTCCGCTGATCTATATCAAGATCAAATATTAATTACCTAGTAGCCTTATCTCTCAGTTATTTACAAATTGTTTTGCGAGATGCTCAACATATTAGCAACATGGAATCAGGAGGTATCATGACAATAGCATCGAAATTGGAAAATTATCTGCGCCAGCGAGAGGTTAAGTACAAGGTGGTGACTCATCCGCACAGTGAATACAGCATGGGGACTGCTGAAAAGGCCCATGTTCCCGGTGATGCCCTGGCCAAGGGGGTGCTGGTAAAGGATGACGACGGCTACCTCCTGGTGGTTTTGCCTGCCGACTACCACATTGAACTTGAATCCCTGCACAAGTTGCTGCAGCAGGAGGTAGCGATGGTGGATGAAGCTACCCTGGAGGAGGTATTCAGTGACTGTGAACTGGGAGCAGTGCCGCCCATCGGTATGGCCTACGGGATAAAGACAATTTGGGACCCGAAATCCAGCCTTGGCAAACAGGATGAAGTCTTCTTCGAGGCGGGTGATCACCAGAGTCTGGTGCGGATGAGTGGTGTGCAGTTTCATGAACTGATGGCACCGGCCGAGCGCGGTGAGTTCAGTCACCACATCTGAGCGGCACTTTTCTTTCCAGTGATAAAGATCATATTTCGCAGGGTGATAAATCTAAATCAGTTCGGATAAAACCAGACTGGCCAGGTAGCAGTTGGTCATAGATTACAAATTGAACCGGGCTCGGCTGCTGTTGTAGAGATTTTCAGGGTCTGATTTCCCCAAAGGAGACGCTCATAAAACCCTGCCTGGCGGCAATCTTCGGCCAGCAGCACTCGCCCGTAATTTTCTGCTCATGAGGCTTATTTCATTCTCAATATCTACGTGGTCTGAGACCTATTATTCAGCTCGCTGTTGCGTAATACTGCAGGCATTCCGTTTCGCGCCCACGCACCACCCGCCAGCCCTGCAGGCTGCCATGCGTCTCGGTGACCACGGTGTGCTGTCCTTCGCGGTGATGGTCGTCATAAAAGTAAATCACGACCCAGTCTGTAGTGTGCCCGAGTTGATGTGCACGCGCCGTATTGGAGTAGAGCGCGGTGAAATGCCAGTGATCATGAGTCGTATGTAAAATCGGTAACCAGGCCTTGTTTTCAGGATTGAAACGTTTCGGCGTAATCCGCGGCAGTTTGTCAGCCGAGGCTTTTTGCCGGTACT
>JBATHL010000218.1:0-1705 GCA_049666745.1 Gammaproteobacteria bacterium | reverse complement strand
ACATCGGCGTATGCGTCAAATCCGAGTCGCAACGATAGACTCTCCCTGGCGCCATTACGCGTAAGGGTGGTTCCCGGTTTTCCATGACACGAATCTGCACCGGGGAAGTATGGGTGCGCAACAACATCCCGTCATCGAAATAAAAGGTGTCGTGCATTGCGCGTGCCGGATGCTGTTCTGGAATATTTAATGCTTCGAAGTTGTGGAAGTCGTCTTCAACTTCAGGACCTTCGGCAACATCGAAACCCAGCTTACCAAACATCTTGTCGATACGGTTCATGGTTAGCGTAACCGGGTGCAACCCGCCCGCAGCGCTGCGCCTCCCCGGCAGGGAAATATCAATCGTTTCAGTTTGTAGACGTGAAACAATTGCGGCATCGCTTAGTTCGGATTTACGCGCTTCCAGCAATCCCTGTATCTGAACCTTGACCTGGTTTATCGCCTGGCCCGCGGCCGGCCTCTCCTCGGCTGATAACCGGCCGAGATTCTTCAATTGTGCCGTCAGTTCACCTTTCTTGCCCAAATAGGCCACACGCACGGCATCGAGCGCCGCTATGTCAGTCGATTCGCTGATCGAGCGGGAGGCCTGCTCCAGCAGATTATTAAGATCTTGAGACACGTATCAGGGCATCAATTCAACGGCAGAGATGGAGTCTCTACCGTTGGTATTCAGGTCTTTACGCGGGTTCCAGTCCTGCCCTGGCTTTTTCAACCAGTGCAGTAAAGGCAGGCTTGTCAAAAATGGCGATATCCGAAAGCACCTTGCGATCAATTTCGATCGAGGCTTTTTTCAGGCCATTCATGAATACGCTGTAAGACATCCCGTTTTCCCGGGCACCGGCATTGATACGTGCAATCCAGAGCGCACGGAATTGACGCTTGCGCTGGCGCCGATCGCGGTAGGCGTATTGGCCGGCCTTGGTGACGGCCTGCTTGGCAACACGGAACACTTTACTGCGTGCACCACGATAACCCTTGGCTTTATCTAGAACCTTCTTGTGGCGTGCATGTGCGGTAACGCCTCTTTTTACTCTTGGCATGGCTCTATCCCCCTAAGAATATGGCAGCATACGACGCACTTGCAGCACGTCATTGGCATGAACATCAAGCTTCTCGCCCAGCTGGCGTTTACGCTTGCTCGATTTCTTAGTAAGGATATGACGCAAGTGTGATTGCTTGCGCTTGTAGCCGCCTGCCGCATTTCGTTTGAAACGCTTGGCAGCGCCACTGACTGATTTCATCTTTGGCATAATTAACTCCAGTTAATATAGTGCTATTAATAATCCCTGGGCGCCGGAGACGCGCCTTCGGGTAGTGGCCAGCCAGCTAATAAAAAGCTGCTAGCGTTTTTTCGGCACCAGTAACATTGTCATCTGGCGCCCTTCCGACTGCGGAAACTGATCCACGGTCGAAAATTCTTTGGTGTCCTCTTCTACTCGCTTGAGTAGCTGAGTGCCGAGTTCCATGTGGGCCATTTCCCGTCCACGGAAGCGAACTGTCACCTTAACCCGGTCGCCGATTTCGATAAACTCGGTCAGCTTGCGCAGCTTGACCTGGTAATCACCTTCTTCGGTGCCCGGTCGAAACTTGATTTCCTTAATGTGCACCTGGCGCTGTTTCTTGCGCTGATCGTGCAACTTTTTCTTTTGCTGAAACCTGAACTTGCCGTAGTCCATCAATCGACAGACCGGTGGTTCAGCATCGG
>JBATHL010000217.1:0-7432 GCA_049666745.1 Gammaproteobacteria bacterium | reverse complement strand
CTATGCGCGGTTACACCCTCGCATCTACTCGACCGCGAGTTGTTTGACTTCGTTAATTTGAGCGGCGCAAAAGATTCGTAGAGGATACACAGGGGAACGAGCGGATTTTTCTGTTGCGCAGCGTTATCGGGTAGTTTGTTTTGCAAACATGTAAACGCGGGTTGCCTACCGGTCGAACAAAAAAAGACCCGGCTGCTTCCTGGCCGGGCCCAGTGGTTATCTCGAGGAGAGAAAAACTGATTAAAATTATTCGACGCTTCCTGTCTGTGTATCCTCGTACAGGCGCATCCTGACTGCCTGTCGACCAATCCCTATGTCGTGGTCTATACTCGCAGAATTAGCGCTGGACTGATATCGCGGCCTGGCTGTAGAGTTGTCAGCTATCACCATAAAATCGTGTAGGTGTTGTCCTACGCAAACCTGAGCGGAGATTCGCAACACCAATGTTGTTCCCGGCTATACAACCGAGTAAAACCTCCCGCCTTCCGGTATCCGATCTGCACACGCTGTACATCGAAGAAAGTGGTAATCCGCAAGGCGTACCGGTGGTCTTTCTGCATGGGGGACCTGGTGGTTCCTGCGAACCAGGACATCGGCGTTTCTTTGATCCTGAGTCCTACCGCATCATTCTGTTTGATCAGCGTGGCAGCGGTAAATCAAGACCGCATGCGAGCCTGGAGGAAAATACCACCTGGGACCTGGTCGCAGATCTGGAAAAAATTCGCGAATTTCTCGAAATTGAAAAATGGGTGGTATTCGGCGGTTCCTGGGGATCGACCCTCGCTCTGGCCTATGCTCAAACTCACCCGGAACAGGTGCTGGGATTAATTCTGCGTGGCATATTCCTGGCCCGGGATGAGGATGTAAACTGGTTTTTCAAGGGTGACGCCGCACGAATTTTTCCCGAGGCCTGGCAACATTTCATCGAACCGATACCACTGTCGGAACGCGACGATATCATCGCTGCTTATTACCAGCGGCTTACCAGTGAAAATGAAATTGTGCGCATGGGTGCAGCCAAGGCGTGGTCAATCTGGGAGGGGTCTTCGGTGACCCTGCTACCCGATAAGAACGTCGTTGATCACTTTAGTGATCCACATATCGCCCTCAGTATCGCGCGTATCGAATGCCATTATTTTCGCAACAAGAGTTTTTTCAGACCGAACCAGCTCATCGAAGATATGACTAAAATTAGTCATATTCCCGGGTTTATCGTACATGGTCGTTACGATATGGTTTGCCCGATCGATCAGGCGGTGTTACTGCAACAGCACTGGGAAAACGTCAGGCTCAAAGTCATCGGTGATGCGGGTCACGCGGTAACCGAGCAGGGGATATCAAAGGCCCTGGTCGAAAGTTGCAACGCCATGCTGGAAATCGTGACTTGATTACGCTTTTGCAGCGCGTCGCTCAGGCGCGGGTAGAAGTCAGTACGGAAATTATCGCAGATATTAAAATGGGTATCCTGGTGCTGGTCGGGGTGCAGGCTGATGATGACGAATCGACCGCCCGCCATTATGTCGATCGCCTGCTCAATTATCGCGTCTTTGCTGATCCCGAGGGTAAGATGAACCTGTCGCTTAAAGATGTAGAGGGTGGTTTGTTGCTGGTGCCGCAGTTCACCCTTGCCGCCAATACCAAAAAAGGGCGCCGACCCAGTTTCACATCGGCAGCTAATCCCGAGCATGGTAAGCGGATTTTTGCCGTCATGGTTGACTATGCCCGTGCCTCTCATGATGAGGTCGAATGCGGACGATTCGGGGCTGATATGCAGGTCCATCTGGTTAACGATGGTCCGGTAAGTTTCATCCTCGATTGATACGCTCCAGCCGGGCGCTGATTAATAGTCGAATTTGCCACCGATGTCGATTATCATCAGCAACCTCTCAATAACTGCCCGAAGTGGTTGTAAATGTCAGATCGCAGTGCAAATGTCAGTCGCAATACCCTGGAAACCCAGATCAATGTAGTGCTTAACCTGGATGGCAGCGGTAAGTCTCATTTCGATACCGGAATTCCGTTTCTCGAGCACATGCTGGAGCAGATTGCTCGTCACGGCTCGTTTGACCTGGAAGTTACGGCCAGCGGGGACCTGCATATAGATGATCACCATACGGTCGAAGATATCGGCATAACCCTGGGGCAGGCCTTTAAGGAAGCGCTGGCCGACAAGCAGGGTATCATGCGCTACGGTCATGCCTATGTACCATTGGACGAGGCCCTGTCGCGGGTTGTCATCGATTTTTCCGGTCGTCCGGGAATCGAGTACCGGGTCAAGTTTGTGCGTCCCCGTATCGGACAGTTCGATGTGGACCTGATCCACGAATTCTTTCAGGGCTTTGCCAATCACGCACCGGCGACTTTGCATATCGATAACCTGGAGGGTGAAAACGCACACCATATCGCCGAAACCATGTTCAAGGCATTTGGTCGCGCACTGCGTTTTGCCGTTGCCCGGGACGAGCGTATGGCAGGTGTTATTCCGTCGACCAAGGGTTCACTGTAGACCATGCAGACAATTGCCGTGGTCGATTACGGCATGGGCAACCTTCGTTCCGTAGTCAATGCGCTGCAGGTTGTTGCGGAGAGTCATGACAGAGTGCTGCTGACCTCTGACCCGCAACAGGTGCTGGCCGCCGATCGAGTTGTTTTTCCGGGCCAGGGAGCGGCTGGTGATTGCATGCGCGCTATCGATGAATATGGCTTGCGTGAGGCCATCGTTGTCGCCGCGAAAGATCGCCCCTTCCTCGGAATTTGCATGGGTATGCAGGTGCTCATTGAGCACAGCGAAGAAAACGAGGGCACCGAGTGCCTGGGAGTTTTCAGGGGCCGGGTAAAGTATTTTGGTGATGACCATCAGGATCACAGTGGCGTTAGACTGAAGGTTCCGCATATGGGCTGGAACCGCGTAAAGCAAACCAGACAGCATCCTCTCTGGCATGATGTTACCGACGACAGCAGGTTTTATTTCGTGCATAGTTATTATCTTGAAGCTGAGGATCCACAACTGGTAGCAGGCACCACTGATTACGGTTTCAGTTTTACCAGTGTAATCGCCAAAGATAATCTGTTCGCGTTACAATGCCACCCGGAAAAGAGCGCCGACACGGGTCTGCAACTGTTGCGCAACTTTGTAAAATGGGACGGTCAGCTATGATTTTGATTCCAGCAATCGATTTGAAAGAAGGGCATTGTGTGCGCCTGCGCCAGGGCAATATGGACGAAAGTACCGTGTTCTCCGATGATCCGGTATCGATGGCGGGCAAGTGGGTGGAGCAGGGATGCAGTCGTTTGCACCTGGTTGATCTCGATGGTGCCTTCGAAGGTGAACCGGTCAATGCAGACGTCATCGAGGAAATCTGCAACTCTTTTCCCGACATACCTGTCCAGATTGGTGGTGGTATCCGTAATACTGCAACCGTTGAGTCCTATCTCGAAGCGGGTGTGAGTTATGTGATTCTCGGCACCATGGCGGTAAAGCGTCCCGAATTCATTACCCAGTTGTGCTCGGAGTTTCCAGGTAACGTGATCGTCGGCATCGATGCGAAGGATGGCATGGTCGCCGTACATGGCTGGTCCGAAGGTTCGGAGCACACGGCACAGGAACTGGCCCTGCGTTTCGAGGATCAGGGCGTCGCGGCAATTGTTTATACCGACATCAGCCGGGATGGCATGATGCAGGGGCTTAACGTGGAAGCTACCCGCGAACTGGCCGAATCGATCACGGTTCCGGTAATCGCCTCGGGTGGTGTTACCGACATGGATTGCATCTTGCAACTCAATGAAGTCAAGAGCGCGGGGATAGAAGGAGTCATCATCGGTCGTGCACTTTACGAACGCACCATCAGCCTGCCCGAGGCGCAAGCCTATATCGATCAGCACTAGGTAGAACTGTCTCCTATGTCGCTAGCAAAACGTATCATCCCCTGTCTCGACGTTGACAATGGCCGCGTGGTCAAAGGTGTCAGGTTTGTCGAAATCCGTGACGCCGGCGACCCGGTTGAAAACGCCCGTCGTTACAACCAGGAAGGGGCCGATGAATTGACCTTTCTCGATATTACCGCGAGTTCCGATGATCGTGAAACCATGGTGCATGTTGTCGAGGACGTTGCACGGGAAGTATTTATTCCGTTGACGGTGGGTGGTGGTATTCGCGAACTGGCGGATATCCGGCGCATGCTCAATGCCGGGGCCGACAAGGTCAGTATCAATACCGCGGCGGTCTTCAATCCCGAGTTCGTCGCCGCCGCCGCGGACAAGTTTGGTTCGCAATGTATCGTCGTTGCGGTTGATGCCAAGCGTGTGAGTGCGGAGCATGAGGCCGGGCGTTGGGAAATTTTTACCCATGGCGGGCGTAAGCCGACCGGCATCGATGCGCTCGAATGGGTGCGTAAGATGGACGCTTTCGGTGCGGGTGAAATTCTGCTCACCAGTATGGATCGTGACGGCACAAAAATCGGCTTTGACAATGAATTAACCCGTCAGGTTTCAGAGGCGGTGCGCGTACCGGTGATCGCTTCCGGTGGCGTCGGCAACCTGCAGCACCTGGTGGACGGAATTCTCGAAGGTAACGCCGATGCGGTGCTGGCGGCGAGTATCTTCCATTTCGGCGAGTACCGCATCAGCGAAGCCAAGGCATTTATGCAGGCACAGGGAATCGAGATGCGTGATGTCTGACTGGCTGGAACAGCTGAAGTGGAATAGTGATGGTCTGCTGCCGGCAATCGCCCAGGACCATCAAAGCGGGGAAGTGCTGATGCTGGCCTGGATGAATCGCGAAGCCCTGCAACTTAGCTCCGAGCAGGGCCGAGCGGTATACTGGTCGAGATCGCGTCAGCGGCTCTGGTTCAAGGGTGAAGAATCAGGCCACATCCAGACTTTGCACGAAATTCGTGTCGATTGTGATGCCGACGTGGTCTTACTGCAGGTCGAACAAATAGGTGGAATTGCCTGTCATACAGGTCGACGACGCTGTTTCTTTCGCGTTTTGAAGGATGGGACATGGCTCACGGATGAAGAAATTATCAAAAATCCCGACGAGATTTATCGATGAGTGATGATATACTCCTGCGCCTGATGACTGTGCTGGCGTCGAGAAAAGACGCAGATCCCGAATCGTCATACGTGGCGGGTTTGTATCACAAGGGGCTCGATTCCATACTGAAGAAAATTGGTGAGGAGTCAGCTGAAACTATCATTGCCGCCAAGTCGGGCGATAAACAACAAATTGTTTACGAGACTGCGGACCTTTGGTTTCACTGCCTGGTGATGCTGGCACAACAGAATATTGATGCACGGCTCGTGCTGGAAGAACTGGAACGTCGTTTTGGCGTATCCGGGATCGACGAAAAAGCCGCGCGCGAACATGGTAAATGAGGTGAGAAATGGGTTTTGGTGGAATTAGTATCTGGTCGCTGTTATTGATCCTGGCGATCGTGATCCTGTTGTTTGGCACGAAGAAGCTGCGCAATGTGGGCGGCGATCTGGGCGGCGCAATCAGGAGTTTCAAGAAATCGGTTAAAGACGAAGAAGTCGCTAAAGATGATGCTGAGCCCGAAAGTCAGATTATCGAAGGCAAGGTAAGCAAAGAAAAAGACAAGGTCTGAACGGGCTTTGGCTGAGCTTCGTTTACATTGAATTCGAGTTAGAGACCCCCTATGTTTGACATGGGCTTCACCGAGCTGATGCTGATCGGCATCGTTGCGCTGGTCGTAATCGGTCCTGAACGTTTACCGGGGGTAGCACGTACTGCCGGTAAGTATTTCGGGCGTCTGAAACGATTCATGACCACCATCAAGGCTGATGTAGAACAGGAATTACGCGCCGATGAATTGCGCGCAATTCTGGCAGATCAGCAGAAGGAGCTGGATACACTCAAAGATTCTATTTCCGGCGCCGGTAAAGAGTTCGAAAAAGATATCAGTGCCGTCAGCGAAGCAGCTGAGTCGCTGACACAAGACCCCGACGACACCCCAGACCCCGACGACACCCCGGCCCAGAATGCAACCGCCGCTGCGACAGAAACTATTGATGATTCTGTTGCTGAATCTAGCTCTACGCCAGAGCCGGTTGAGGAAAAACCGGTCGGCAAAACAAAATCATGAGCGAAGACGAGAATCTCGACCAGTCCAAGGCCGGCAGCCTGATGTCGCACCTGGTGGAACTACGAGATCGCGTCGTACGCATGGTGCTCGCGGTGCTGGTATTTTTCCTCGGCATGTTTTACTGGGCAAATGACATTTATGTCTACCTGGCGGAACCCCTGACGCGGCATTTGCCTGAAGGCGCCAACATGATTGCGATCGACGTCGCCTCACCATTTTTGACACCGTTCAAGCTGGTGTTAATGCTTGCGGTGTTTCTGTCGATGCCGGTCATTCTTTACCAGTGCTGGTCGTTCGTGGCACCGGGACTATATGCCAACGAGAAACGCATTGCGGGTCCGTTACTGGTTTCGAGCATCCTGCTGTTCTATGGTGGCGTTGCGTTTGCCTACTACGTGGTTTTCCCACTGGTATTTGGATTTTTCACCAGTGTCGGCCCCGAAATCATCAACATATCGACCGATATCGGGCGATACCTCGATTTTGTGCTGGCGTTGTTTTTTGGCTTCGGGCTTGCCTTCGAAGTGCAGATTGCGACCATAATCCTGGTCGCAATCGGTATAACGACACCGCAAAAACTGGGCGAAAAACGGCCCTTCGTCATCGTTGGTGCTTTTATTCTCGGCATGCTGTTAACGCCGCCTGATGTCATCTCCC
The DNA here is from genome assembly GCA_049666745.1 of Gammaproteobacteria bacterium. GTDB lineage: Bacteria > Pseudomonadota > Gammaproteobacteria. The sequence goes on along the minus strand of JBATHL010000217.1, from coordinate 671 downwards.
AGGTATTGCTGGCGCTGCCGGTCTGGGTGCTGTTCGAGGCCGGCCTTATCGCATCGAAGATAATCTTCAAAGATCGCGAGCTGGAAGCAGACGACGATGACGAAGATCTCGACGATGAAGTGGCGGCTGCCTCGGTGCCGGATCACCAGCCTTTGACCGATGCGGAAATGGAAGCCGAACTGGACCAGGCGGAAGCGGACGAAGCCCGCATCGACAAGTAGTAACCCCCTGTAATTCTGTATCGACTTTACCCGGCTCTGGTTGCCATACCGGGGTTTATTCGCTTTATCCGGGGTTCTACTTAAACCGCTGTATTCTCACGGTTATCGGGGGCATTGACCCGGTTTCCGTTCCGCTGGTCGCGTTATTTCTACCGTTTGTCCGCAGTTGCGCCTGTATCGAGGTGAATATTGCTCAGTTGACTAGACTTAACAGGTCTAACTGTATGTTGAGATAAATGAATATAACCGGCCCCGCCCAACCCCAGTACCCGGCTTCCGATGCCAGCAAAATCGCGGCCGAAGGTATTCGCGAGCAGCTCACGCGCCTCGATCAAAACGTAGCCGAAGTTGCACGCGGAGAAGCCAGTGATTCGCTGGCCTCGGGTTCGCGTGACCGCGCACTGGTAGAGCAGTCTGAAATCGTGCGTGCCGTGCGCGCCAATGCCCGGT
>JBATHL010000216.1:0-5336 GCA_049666745.1 Gammaproteobacteria bacterium | reverse complement strand
GTGTATTGATCGTGTGCGTGCAGAGAGTTGTCACGCCCGCCAAAACCGGACTGTTTGTAGCCGCCAAACGGGGTCGTTATATCGCCCTCGCCATAGCAGTTCACCGTAACCGTGCCCGCGCGGATGTCGCGCGCCGCGCGCAACGCGCGCTTGCCATTGGCACTGAACAGGCTGGCGGCCAGCCCATAATCGGTCTGATTGGCAACGTTGATCGCCTCCTCGGTGGAACGCACCGTGATGACGGCAAGCACCGGTCCGAAGACTTCTTCCTGTGCCAGCTTGTCGCTGGGCTTGACGCCATCGATGATGGTAGGCAGCACGTAACAGCCCTGCTCGGTCTTGCCACCGACCAGCACCTTGCCCTTTTTGAGATAGGAACTCACTTTCTTGAAATGTTCTTTATCAACCAGAGCGCCAAGGTGGTGTGCAGGATCCAGTGGATCACCGGTTTTCCAGTCCCGGGTGCGCGCAACAATACGCTGCATCAAAGGTTCCTTGATTGCTTCGTGCACGATCAGGCGCGAACTCGCCGAGCAGTTTTCACCCATATTCCAGAAGGCGCCATTGACCACGTGCTCGGCGACCAGGTCCAGGTCTTCGGCATCCTCGAGCACGATCGCTGGATTTTTACCACCGCACTCGAGCACGATCTTTTTCAGGTTCGATGCGGCCGAATATTGCAGAAAGCGTCGCCCGGTTTCGGTTGAACCGGTGAACGACAGCATATCGATGTCCGCGTGGCGCCCCATCGGTTCGCCGACGTCGGGACCCATGCCGGGGATAACATTTAACACACCTCGCGGCAACCCCGCCTCGAGCGCGAGCTCGGCAATACGCAGTGCACTGAGACTGGTTTGCTCGGCCGGCTTTAACACCACCGAATTACCTGCCGCCAGTGCCGGCGCAATCTTCCACGCCATCATCAACATCGGAAAATTCCACGGCAGTACGCAACCAACCACGCCAACCGGTTCGCGCACCACGATCGCCATTGCATCCTCTCCCACCGGCGCCGACTGGTCGTAAATCTTGTCGGTCGCCTCGGCGTGCCAGATCAGGCAATTAATGGTCTCCTCCAGGTCGATGGTCTGACAGTCGCGTACGGGTTTACCGGAATCGATAGACTCGAGTACGGCGAGTTCGTGGCGGTTACGCCGCATCAGTTTGGCGAGTCGGATCAGTATTGATTTACGCTCACTCGGGTGGAGTCTGCTCCAGCGACCATCGTCAAAGGCTTCGCGTGCTTTTTTGACTGCAAAATTAACGTCTTTGGCGTCACAGGCGGCGATTTTGGCAATCACCTTGCCCGTTGCCGGATTGACCGAGGCAAAGGTTTTTCTGGATCTGGCGGCCTGGAATTTACCGTCGATAAATGCGTTGCAAGCCAGGTTTATGTCTTGCGCAATAGCCTGGTACTCGGCATGGGTGAGTAAATCGGACATTAGACTTTACCCTCTTGGATGTCTGCAAAAGTTGTATTCATGACACGGATCACCTGTTCAAGTGAGCGCTTGTCGTCTTTGTTAAGCGGCTGCAGCGGCTTGCGCGGTGGTCCCGCGGGCAGGTTGCGACCGGTCATGCCGTGCTTGACGCACTGGATAAACTTGCCGCCCTGCTCGAGTACGGCCATCAACGGCATCATCGCCGACATGATTCTGCGCCCCCTGTCGAAATCGCCTTCCACTGCACAGGCCTGGTAAAGCGCGATGTGAATTTCGGGTGCGAAATTGGAGCCGGCGCAAACCCAGGAGCGGGCACCCCAGGCAAAGAATTCCAGCGCCTGGTCATCCATGCCGCAGGACAGTTGAATATGCGGGTAATCCCGCGCCAGCAGGTGCACACGGTTCGGATTGCCGGAACTTTCCTTGATTGCGCAAAAGTTGGCGGAACGGCCGACGCGATCGAGGTATTCCTCTCCCATGTGCGCGCCCATGCGATCGGGAAAGTTATACAGCAGAATCGGCAGATTGGCGACGCGATCGATGGCGAGTGCGTGCAGGGCGTTTTCACGTTCGGTGGGAATCGCATAGGGCGGCGTCGCCACGAGTATCGCATCGGCGCCAACCTCGACCGCGCCCCGGGCATACTCGAGCGAATCCTCGGTACGAATCGCACCGGTACCGACGATGTAACTGGTGCGCCCCTTTATCCGTTGCTTGATAAACTTCATCAGGTCAAAGCGTTCCTGCATGCTTTGCGCGTAGTATTCACCGGTGGTGCCTGCAGAAATAATGCCGTGTACCCCGGCTTCGATAAGAAAATCGACGGTTTCGGCGAGCCGTTCGTAGTCGATACTAAAGTCCTCCCGATAAGGCGTAATCACCGGGGTATAAATACCTTCAAATTTCATTGATAGAATCCTGCACTATGAATTTTCCGCTACCATGTCGAAGGCTAGCGGATCGGGTTTAACAAAATATTCGATCAGGTCGCGCGACAGTTCCCAGTGTTCGACAATGAGATCGACAACGCGCTGGCTGTCACCCGCCTCGATCGCCACGATCATTTCATCGTGATGTTCGAGCGCGCTAAACATACGCCCCTGCATTTCCTGGTCGCGCGGGCGGTAGAAGGTCTGGCTGATACGGGCGTGGTCGATCAGCAAGCGATCGTAGCTTGGTTTCAGGTAGGGGTTATCCGCCATCTCCCCCATCAATGCGTGAAAGCACTGGTTCCAGTAAACCATGTCAGAACTCGACTTGATCGCGATTGCGACGCGAAATTTTTCCTGGATTTCACGGATTTGTTGAATTTGCCCCGGCTTTGCATGCTGCGCGGCCAGGCGACCTATCGCCGAGTAAATCATCGGCGCGGTGAGAAAAAAATCCCGTAACACCTTGTGATCCATGGAGGACACGTAGGCACCGCGGTTATTGACAATTTCGACGCAGCCCTCACCCGCCAGGCCACGCAAAATCTCGCGTAACGGGGTACGCGAAATGGCATAACGCTCGCAGAGGCTGGCTTCATCAAGCGCGCTACCCGGTTCGAGTTGCAGGGTCAGGATCTGCTTCTTGAGGTCGTCGTATATGGCCTGTTTATTCATCTTGCAACTTGTATTTTAAAAGTATACATATTGTATACAACAAAAACACCAATGCAAGGCCATGAAGAACAGGTGATAGACGTCATCCCCACTCCAGCATACAGCTGCCCCGGAAGAACCAATCGCAGGTTCATTGCCATCGTGAGGCTACCTCGGGGTTAAGTCAGCAAAAGTGTAGCGCGGCAGGGACGCCGCGCTCCAAGCGATTCCATGGATGGACCAAACGGCGCATTTTGCCGTTTGGGAGCGCCTTTTGCTGACTTAACCCCGAGGTAGCCACCCACTAAGAAGGGGAAACTGGTGACAGTTAACTTGATTCCATCCTCGAGTTGTCATTCCCGCGTAAACCCACGGCCCGGCGGTAATCTGGAAACTATAGCGCTGACCAGACGGTCATCGTATTGCAGGCGTTACGCGGACGACTCGATAGCTAGCGGCGCAGGATCGCCAGCCAGCGCCAGAAATTCAGCAGTGTGGCAAGCGATGCCGCCACGTAAGTCCACGCCGCCGCGCGCAGGATCGAACGTGCCGCAGGTTTTTGCCGCTCAGACAGGTAACCCGAGGAAAGCAGCGGCAGTGCCTTGTTGAAACTGGCGTCGATTTCCACCGGCAGGGTCAGCAGGTGCATCACCACCGCGAAACCCATGATCAAGAAAGCACCGCCCAGATTCAACAGGGCAGCAGCCGGAAGTTTGGTAATCAACACACTGAATGGCGCCGCGAACAGCAGGAAAGAACCGACCCGTTGCGCAATTATGGAAATCCCCGCCAACCGGGTACGCATGATAAACATCGGTTCCGCCGCGGCATGCTGGAAGGCGTGACAACATTCATGCGCCGCCACGGTTATCGCGGTCAGGGTTTTACCGTCGAACTTGTCGCGGGTGAGTCGCACCGCACGCGCCATCGGGTCGTAGTGATCACCCGCCTCGGTGACTTCGACCTTGATTTCCTGCAAATCGTAGCGGTCGAGAAGATGACGCGCCAGTTCGGCGCCGGTGCCGGGAAAGTTTTCTTCGACGTCGCGGTTGTAACGATTCAAAACCCATTGCACCCACAATTGCGGGCCATAGACCAGGATCAGCACAACGGAAATTACGATAATGTATATCATCGCCAAACAGCCTAATCCCTGGCCAGCAACAATTCCAGTGCTTCAGTGACGGGTGATTTTCTCGATGCTGGCTTGAACGCGCCGATGCTCGCTTTGCATGAACTGCAACTGCTGGCCGAGATCAATTTGCACGCGGTCGCGGTAAGAGTTTTCCATTTGCGCGGCGAGGTGCGCGAGACGCATGGCGCCGATACTCGCGGCGGAAGATTTGATCGTATGCGCCCAGCGATGCAAATCATCGCTGGAAGTCCTGACGGTGCGATTTTCGATATCGCAGAGGAACTCGTCGATCGACTCGACATAGGACTCGATTACCATTACAGCGTCTTCGCCCATGTCTTGTTTGAGTTGTTCGATTACCTCATCGTCCAGCGTCAGCTGAGTTTCCGGATCGGGATCTATTTTGGACATCTTTTATTTCTGTAAAACAACTTCGCGAGTATAGTTCAATGCTCCAGCTTCGCTGCCAACAACCACTGTACGGGACGTTTTATGTCGGTTTTTAGTGAAAATTTTTACATTATTGGCCACCGTGGTGCCGCCGGAGAACGCTTTGAGAACAGCCTCGAGGGTTTTAAACACGCGTTGACGCTGGATATTGATGCGATCGAAATCGATATCCGCGAACACTCGTCAGAACTCTGGGTAATTCACGATGACGACCTCGAACGCCTGACCGGCAGCGCCGGTCTGTTTGCGCAGCACGCCAATCCATCCATGATACGTTTACGTAATGGTGAAGCGGTGCCGACACTGCGGCAGGTGCTCGATCTTTACTGGGGCAGGATGCCGGTTAATATCGAAATAAAATCGGTAGCCAACCTCAATTTGCTGCTCGATCTCCTCGCCGAGTACCCCGCCCCGAAACCTGTCGTCGGCCTGCCCTGGATTTTGATCTCATCATTTAATCACGCCACCATCAGGCAACTAAGACAGCTCGATTGCCCCTGGCCACTGGCGCCGATCAGCACCGGAATCCCTCTGCGGACTGCTGTCAAGCTCAAACAAATCGCGCCTTTCTCGTGGCATTTCGACGACGAGTATCTGGATTTCGGCCTGCTACAACAACTAGGTGCACAGGGCGTGCAAAGCCTGGTGTTCACGGTCAATGATGTAAAGCGCGCACAGTATCTCAGGCAACAGGGCGTCGGGGGTATTTTTACCGACATCCCCACC